>JAEWIK010000095.1 GCA_023387135.1 Actinomycetes bacterium
TAGTACTGCTGGGAGCCGACGACGAGCGTGGCCGAACCGGAGGCCGCCGGGGTGGATGCCTGGCTTCCCGGGTACTGGGTCGCGCAGCCGGTGAGCGCTGTCGTCACGACGAGCGCGACGGCGGTGAGAAGTCTGACGCGTGGTGAGGTGGGGTTCATGCTTGCCTTTCGGTGGTGCCGTCGGACTGTCGGCCAGCTTATGCACCTGCGGCGACAGTTCCGATAGTCCGCATGCTGAGCCGCTGCAGGACCTCGAAAACGACGTCCAGAACGATGGCGAGGACGACCACCAGCAGCGCGGCGGCGACGAGTTGGGTGTAGTCCTGCGTCTTGAGGCCGAGGAAGAGGAACCTGCCGAGGCCGCCGGCCCCGGTGTAGGCGGCCAGCGTGGCAGTCGCCACCACCTGGAGCACCGCCGACCTGATGCCGCCGATGAGCAGCGGCAGCCCGAGCGGGATCTCCACCTTCGTCAGCACCTGCCACGGCGAGAACCCGACGGCGCGGGCCGCGTCGACGGTCCTCGGGTCGATCGCCTCCACCCCGGCGTAGGCGCCCGCCAGCACCGACGGGAACGCCAGCACCACGAGCGCGACGAGCGGGGCGACCAGGCCGATGCCGAGCGCGAGCCCCGCCAGCACGACGACGCCGAGCGTGGGGAGCGCCCGCGCCGCGCCGGCCGTCACGACGACGAAACCGCGACCCCGACGGGTGTGTCCCACCGCCCAGCCGACGGGCACAGCGAGCAGCACGGCGATCGTGACCGCCACGCCGGTGTACGAGAGGTGCTCGAGGAGCCGCGACACGACGCCGTCCGGGCCGTAGCGGCGGGACGGGTCGGCGATCCATGCGAGGGCGTCGGTGACGATGTTCATGCCGCCAGCTCCTGCCCGACGAGCCGCGCGCGCGTGGTCGCCCGGGTCCACGGCATGGCGATCCTTCCGCCCAGGACGAGCAGCGCGTCCACCAGCAGCGCGAGCACCGCGGTGGCGACGATGCCGGTGATCACCTCGGCGATGATGCCGCGCTGGAAGCCGTCGGTGAACAGCAGCCCGAGGTTGCTGACGCCGAGCACCCCGCTGACGGTGACGAGGCTGATGGTGCTGACCGCCACCACCCTCAGCCCGGCGAGCAGGACGGGGCCCGCCAGCGGCAGTTCGACGGTCAGGAACCTTCCCCAGGCCCCGTAGCCGACGGCCGTCGCTGCCTCGACGGTGCCCGCGCCGACGGCGTCCAGCGCGTCCGCCACCGGCCTCACCATCAGCGCCACCCCGTACAGGGTGAGGGCCACGATCACGTTCAGCCTGTCCCTCACCCCGGTGCCCAGCACCGTGGGCAGCAGGACGAACAGGGGCAGCGACGGGATCGCGTAGAGCAGGCCCGCGGCGCTCAGCACCGCGGCCCGGGACCACGACAGCTTGCGTGCCACCCAGCCGACCGGCAGGGCGATGAGGAAGCTCGCCACGATGGCGGGCACCGCGAGCGCGAGGTGGGACAGCGCCCGATCGGCGATCAGGCCGAGGTTCGCCAGCACCCAGGTCACCGCGGCGCCACCTGTCCGAGCGGCCGGCCCGACCCGTCCACCACCACGTCGACGCCGTCCACCCGGCGCACCTGCAGCCTGCGGTCGCCGGTGAGGCCCACGAAGTCGGCCACGAAGTCGTCGGCCGGCGCCGACACTATCTGCAGCGGCGTGCCCACCTGGGCGACCTCGCCGCCCGTGCGCAGGATGACGAGCTGGTCTCCCAGCAGCAGCGCCTCGGCGATGTCGTGGGTGACGAAGAGGATCGTCTTGTGGAGTTCACGCTGCAGCCGCAGCAGTTCGCTCTGCAGTTCTGCCCGCACGATCGGGTCGACGGCACCGAAAGGCTCGTCCATGAGCAGGATGTTCGGGTCGGCGGCCAGCGCGCGGGCGACCCCCACCCGCTGCTGCTGCCCACCGGAGAGCTGGGTGGGGTAGCGCATCGCCATGCCGCGGTCGAGGCCGACGAGATCCATCAACTCCAGCGCACGGGCGTGGGCCTCGGGGCGACGGACCTTGTTGAGCAGCGGGACCGTGGCGATGTTGTCGATCACCCGCCGGTGCGGCAGCAGGCCGGCGTCCTGCATGACGTAGCCGATCCTGCGGCGCAGGCTGACGGGGTCGCTGCCGGAGACCGGGACGTCGTCGATGAAGATGTCGCCGTGCGTCGGGGTCACCATGCGGTTGACCATCCGCATCAGCGTGGTCTTGCCGCTTCCGCTGGAGCCGACGAGCACAGTCGTCTGCCCGCTGGGTGCGATCAGGGAGAAGTCCCCGACGGCGACGGTCCCGTCAGGGTAGGTCTTGCCGACGGAGCGGAACTCGATCATGGGACCTCCTGGACGCCAACCCTAGCGACCGGGGACGACAGCGGCTCGCCTGGGTGGACGCCGAGGCGCGAGCCGCGTTGGAGCGTCGGCCCGGATCGCGCATACTGGGCGCGTCGGCGTGCCCACGTAGCGCAGGGGGATCCATGGCGGAGACTTTCGTCCACAACCCCACCGCCGAACGCTTCGAGGCCTGGGTGGACGGAGAGTTCGTCGGGGAACTGGTCTACCGGCGGACGGGCTCGACGCTCGTCTTCGAGAGCACCCACATCAACACCGGCACGCTCGTCGTCGGCCTCGGCAGCAGGCTCGTCGGCTACGCCTTCGGCCGCGTGCGCGAGCAGGGCGACCTGCGGGTGCGAGCCGACTGCCCGTACGTCAGGTCGTGGATAGCCAGGCACGGCGGCGTCGCCGACCTGCTTGTCGAACCGTCCCTGGGGTAACCCGAGGAATAGCGCGGCTGCGCGCGCGGTTTGGCCGGGAGCGAGGAGGTTCAATGACCGAGGAGTTTCGGCACAACACCGACGAGGACAGGTTCGAGGTATGGATCGACGGCGAGTTCGTGGGTGAGGCCACCTACGAGCTGGACGGCGACGTGGCAGCCTTCGACCACACCTACGTGGAGCCAGCTTTCCGCTCGACGGGCGTCGCGGGACGCCTCGTGCAGCACGGTTTCGACGAGGTCCGCGCGGCAGGCGACTGGAAGATCCGTCCTGTCTGCCCGTTCGTCGTGAGCTGGGTGAAGCTGCACCCCGAGTACTCGGACCTCATCGCCTGAGCCAGACCCCGCGGGCGCCGGCCGTCGCGATCGGACCGGCGGCGCCTGCATGCTGGCGGCAACACTCTCACCCGGCGAGCCACAATGGCTGCATGGGTGAGCGGGTGTTGTGCCTCGGCAGTGGTGCTGTGACGGGTGCCGCCTGGCAGCTGGGAGTGCTCGCGGGGCTGGCGGAGGCCGGCGCCGACGTGAGCTCGCCCGACCTGCTCGTCGGGACCTCGGCAGGCGCGTTGCTCGGTGCCCACCTGCTGCTCGGCAGGTCCGCCGACGAGATCCGCGCCCTGCTGTGGGATCTCGACCTCGGCGGACGCATGACGCCGGCGGCCCTAGCCGCGCTCGGTGTCGCCCAGGTGTGGCCGAGCCGCCGGCACGCCGTGCTCTGGCTGGGCCGCCGGTCCATGGGGAACCACTGGACCGAGGACCGTGCGGACAACTGGGTGACGACACTGTCGGTGGGGCTCAGCGGCGAGGAGTGGCCCCAGCGGCTGGTGGTCGTCGCCTCGGACGTCGAGACCGGCCGTCCCGCCTACTTCGGCGCGGGCGACGGCATCCCGCTGGAACGCGCCGTGGCGGCGAGTTGCGCGCTCCCCGGCGTCTTCCCTCCCGTGCTCGTCGACGGCAGGCCCCACATGGACGGTGCCGTCCGCTCGCCCGCGAACATCGACCTGGCCGCCGGCGGTGACGTGGTGGTCGCCATCGCGCCGCTGGGCTACTCGATGCGGGCCCACGCCCGTCCGTACGAGCAGGCGAAACTGCTGTCGCGCTCGGCCCGGGTCGTCCTGATCGAGCCCGACGCCGCCGCCCGCGTGGTGATCGGTTACGACATCACCAACCCCGCCGGACGCGACGCCGCCATGGCGGCGGGACGCGAAGCCGGCCTGCGCAGGGCCGACGAGGTGCGCACGGCGTGGCACGCGAACCAGGCGGGCAGCACGAGTTCTCGATCCGGGGGCTGACCCCTGTCGTCCGGTCGCGGGGGCTCTGTAGATTGGCGGCCTACCCGAGGAGGACAGTGTTCAACAAGATCCTGGTTGCCAATCGCGGAGAGATCGCCGTCAGGGCGTTCCGGGCCGCGACCGAGCTGGGCGTCGCGACTGTCGCGGTCTTTCCTTACGAGGACAGGCACGCCGAGTACAGGCTGAAGGCCGACGAGTCGTACCAGATCGGTGACGAGGGACACCCCGTCCGCGCCTACCTCGACATCCCCGGCATCATCGAGGCCGCCCGCCACGCCGAGGCCGACGCCATCTACCCCGGTTACGGCTTCCTGTCGGAGAACCCCGACCTGGCCAGCGCCTGCGAGGCCAGCGGCATCACCTTCATCGGGCCGCGGCACGAGGTGCTCGAACTCACAGGCAACAAGGCGCGCGCGATCGCCGCGGCCCGCGAGGCGGGGCTCCCGACCCTGAAGGGCAGCGAGCCGAGCAACGACGTCGACACGCTGCTCGCCGCCGCCGGGGAGGTCGGCTTCCCGCTGTTCGTCAAGGCGGTCTCGGGCGGTGGCGGACGCGGCATGCGCCGGGTGGAAGACCCTGACAAGCTTCCGGCCGCGCTCGCCGAGGCCATGCGCGAGGCCGACGCCGCCTTCGGCGACTCCCGCATGTACCTGGAGGAGGCTGTCACCCGTCCGCGGCACATCGAGGTGCAGGTGTTGGGGGACGCGACCGGCCACGTCATCCACCTGTACGAGCGCGACTGCTCGGTGCAGCGGCGCCACCAGAAGGTGGTCGAGCTGGCGCCCGCACCGAACCTCGACCCGGAACTGCGCGCGCGGATCTGCGCCGACGCGGTGAGGTTCGCCTCGCACATCAACTACGTGAACGCCGGCACCGTCGAGTTCCTGCTGGGCGAGGACGGACGGTACGTCTTCATCGAGATGAACCCGCGCATCCAGGTCGAGCACACAGTCACCGAGGAGGTCACGAACGTCGACCTGGTGAGCTCGCAGATCAGGATCGCCGCGGGGGAGACCCTCGAAGAGCTGGGGCTGCGGCAGGAGCTGATCGAGACCAGGGGCGCCGCCCTGCAGTGCCGCGTCACCACCGAGGACCCGGCCAACGGCTTCCGCCCCGACACCGGCACCATCTCGGTCTACCGGACGCCGGGCGGTGCCGGGGTCAGGCTGGACGGCGGCGTGGTGTACGCGGGCGCGACAGTCGGGGCGCACTTCGACTCCATGCTGGTCAAGCTGACCTGCCGCGGCACCGACCTGCACTCGGCCGCCAGGCGGGCGTTCCGCGCGCTCACCGAGTTCAGGGTGCGTGGCGTGTCGACGAACATCCCCTTCCTGGAGGCTGTGATCTCCGATCCGGACTTCCTCGCCGGGCGAGCCACCACGTCCTTCATCGACGAGCGGCCGGAGCTGCTGCACCACAGGATCGCCGCCGACAGGGGTTCCAAGCTGCTGAGCTACCTGGCCTGGGTGACGGTCAACAAGCCCAACGGCGAGCGCAGGCATTACTTGAACCCGACGGCGAAGCTGCCGCTGGCACGACGCGAGCAGGGGCCGGGCCTCGACCCGGTTCCGCCGGGCGCGCGGCAGCGGCTGCTCGAACTCGGGCCGGTGGGCTTCGCCGCCGAGCTGCGGGCCAGGAAGTCGGTGGCGGTCACCGACACGACCTTCAGGGACGCCCACCAGTCGCTGCTCGCCACCCGCGTCCGCACCCGCGACCTGGTGGAGGCGGCTCCGGCGATCGCCAGGCTGCTGCCGGGCCTGTTCAGCATCGAGGCGTGGGGCGGTGCGACCTACGACGTGGCGCTGCGCTTCCTCAAGGAGGACCCGTGGGCCCGCCTCGACGCGCTGCACGCCGAACTGCCCAACATCCCGCTCCAGATGCTGCTGCGAGGGCGCAACACCGTCGGCTACACGCCGTACCCGTTGAAGGTGACCAGCGCGTTCGTCCATGAGGCGGCACGGTCCGGGGTCGACATCTTCAGGATCTTCGATGCGCTCAACAACGTCGACCAGATCCGTCCGGCCGTCGAGGCGGTGCTGGAGACCGACCACGCCGTCGCCGAGGCCGCGCTGTGCTACACGGGCAACATGACGTCTCCGTCCGAGACCCTCTACACGCTCGTCTACTACCTACGGCTGGCCGAGGACCTGGTGAAGACCGGTGCCCACATCCTCGCCATCAAGGACATGGCAGGCCTGCTGCGGGCCCCCGCCGCGACCGCATTGGTTACCGCGTTGAGGTCCAATTTCGACCTTCCCGTCCATCTCCACACCCACGACACCGCGGGTGGCCAGCTCGCGACCCTGCTGGCGGCCATCGACGCGGGGGTGGACGCCGTGGACGTGGCGTCGGCAGCCATGGCCGGCACGACCTCGCAGGTGTCGATGTCGGCGTTGATCGCGGCGACGGAGAACAGCGAGCGCGAGACCGGCCTGTCGCTGCGGGCCGCCGAGTCGCTCGAGCCCTACTTCGAGGCGGTCCGCGACCTCTACGCGCCGTTCGAGTCCGGGCTGCCCGGTCCGACCGGTCGCGTCTACCACCACGAGATCCCCGGTGGGCAGCTCTCGAACCTCAGGCAGCAGGCGACGGCGCTCGGCCTGGCCGACAGGTTCGAGGCGATCGAGGACATGTACGCG
>JAEWIK010000106.1 GCA_023387135.1 Actinomycetes bacterium
CCTGCCGGCACCGGAACCACCGCCGCCGTCCGGCCCGCCACCCACAGACCCTTCGGAGCCCACTGTCTCGCTCGACGGTGAGGAGAAGCAGAAATGACGCAGACGCCTCCTCCCGGCTCGCCGAACCGGCCGGTCCCGCCGCAGCAGCCGGGCTCGGGCACCGGCCCCGTGCCGCCGCAGCAACCCGGCTACCCGCAGCAGCCCGGTTACCCGCCGCCCGGCTACCCGCAGCAGGGCCAGCAGCCCGGCTACCAGCAGGGGCAGCCCGGCTACCCGCAGGGACAGCAGCCCGGGTACCAGCAACCCGGCGCTCCCGGTTACCAGCCGCAGCCCGGCTACTCCCAGCAGCCGCCGCCGGGGTACCAGGGCTACGGGGCGCAGCCCGGTCACCCGCAACAGGGCTTCGGGCAGCGTCCCGGCTACCCTGCCGGCCAGGCCTACGCGCCGCCGCCGAAGCCGGCCGGCAAGTCTCCTGCCACGCTGATCGGCATCGTGGTGGGGGCGGTCGCGCTGCTCGCCATCGTGGGCGGGGTGTTCCTCGCGTTCTCCGGCAACAAGACGACGCCGCCGCCCGTGGCTCCCACGCAGGTGCCGGCGCCCTCGACCCCGCCGAACTCGCAGGCGCCGCAGCCGACCGACTCACCCGAACCGAGCGAGACGGCAGAGCCGACCGAGTCCGCCGCGCCGACGCAGACGCCGTCCTCGACGCCGACGAAGGCTCCCCAGCCCGGCTCGAACGCCGTCGACCTCGGCTCCGGCGTGGTGCTGCCGATCGCCGACGGCTGGCAGATCCAGGAGCAGGCTCCCGGTGCCGCGTCGGTGAGCGACGGCAAGGCGATCTTCGTCGTCCGCACGGTGCGGGCCGAGCCGTCGACAGACCCGTCCCAGCTCTGCCAGACGTTCAACCAGTCGGTGCTGAAGGACGCCCCCAACGCGCAGTTCGGGGACCCGACGCGGCAGGAGACCGGGACCGACAAGATCGCGGTGGCGTCCTGCCCGGCGGCCTTCACCCAGACCCAGGGCGGCAAGAGCGTCCAGATGGCAGTGGTGACCTTCGCCTCGGTGCGTGCCGGCGACGGCCTCTCGGTGCTCGCCACGCTGCTGTTCACCGAGCAGACGCCCGACTCCTCGTTCGAGGACGTCAACGCCATGTTGAACGGGGTGCTGTCCTCGCAGGCGCGCGGCTAGCTCCTGGGGTCCCCGGCGTCGAGGATGTGAGACGGGGCCGCCGCTGGGCCGGGTCGAACCGGCCCGCGGTGGCCACTGGGGACTGTCGGTGGCCGCGCATAAGCTGCTCGTCATGCGTCCGGTAACCGATGTCCAGCGGAGGCTGGCCCCGTTCGTCGTCCACGCCGACTTCGCCCCCGCGGGCGACCAGCCGGCTGCCATCGACGAGCTCGAGCGTCGGGTGCGCGCGGGCGAGCAGGACATGGTGCTGCTGGGCGCGACGGGTACCGGCAAGACTGCCACCGTCGCGTGGCTGGCCGAGCGCGTCCAGCGCCCGATGCTGGTGATGCAGCCCAACAAGACGCTGGCCGCGCAGTTCGCCAACGAGTTGCGGCAGTTCTTCCCCGACAACGCTGTGGAGTACTTCGTCTCCTACTACGACTACTACCAGCCCGAGGCGTACATCCCGCAGACCGACACCTACATCGAGAAGGACTCGTCGCTCAACGAGGAGGTGGAGCGGCTGCGGCACTCCGCCACCAACTCGCTGCTCACCAGGCGCGACGTCATCGTGGTCGCCACCGTCTCCGCCATCTACGGCCTCGGCACGCCGCAGGAGTACGTCGACCGGATGGTGAGGCTGCGGGTGGGGGAGGAGGTCGACCGCGACACCCTGCTGCGCAGGCTGGTCGACATCCAGTACTCGCGCAACGACCTGGCGGGCACGAGGGGCACCTTCAGGGTGCGCGGCGACACCATCGAGGTGTTCCCGATGTACGAGGAGAACGCCGTCAGGATCGAGCTCTTCGGCGACGAGATCGAGGCCCTGACCACCCTGCACCCGCTCACCGGCGAGATCCTGAGCGACGACGAGGAGCTCTACATCTTCCCCGCCTCGCACTACGTGGCGGGCCCGGAGCGCATGGAGCGCGCGATCGGCCAGATCGAGAGCGAGCTGGGGGAGCGGCTGTCGGAACTGGAGGCCCAGGGCAAGCTGCTGGAGGCCCAGCGGCTGCGGATGCGCGCCAGCTACGACATCGAGATGATGCGCCAGATCGGCACCTGCTCGGGCATCGAGAACTACTCCCGCCACATCGACGGACGGGGGCCCGGCACCGCCCCGAACTGCCTGCTCGACTACTTCCCGGAGGACTTCCTGCTGGTGGTCGACGAGTCGCACGTGACGATCCCGCAGATCGGCGGCATGTACGAGGGCGACATGTCGCGCAAGCGGACGCTGGTCGAGCACGGGTTCAGGCTGCCGTCGGCCACCGACAACCGTCCGCTCCGGTTCGAGGAGTTCGTCGACAGGATCGGTCAGACCGTGTACCTGTCGGCCACCCCCGGCCCTTACGAGATGGCCCGCGCCAGCGGCGTCGTCGAGCAGGTGATCCGTCCCACGGGCCTGGTCGACCCCGAGGTGATAGTGAAGCCGACCAAGGGCCAGATCGACGACCTCATGGGCGAGATCCGGCAGCGCACCGCGCGCAACGAGCGCGTGCTGGTCACCACCCTCACCAAGAAGATGGCGGAGGACCTCACCGACTACCTGATGGAGAACGGGGTCCGCACCCGCTACCTGCACTCCGAGGTCGACACCTTGCGGCGCATCGAGTTGCTGCGTGAGCTCCGGCTCGGCGAGTACGACGTGCTGGTCGGCATCAACCTGCTGCGCGAGGGCCTCGACCTGCCCGAGGTGAGCCTGGTGGCGATCCTCGACGCCGACAAGGAGGGCTTCCTGCGCTCCGAGCGGTCGCTCATCCAGACGATCGGCCGTGCCGCCCGCAACGTCGACGGCCAGGTGCACATGTACGCCGACCGGATCACCGACTCGATGGAGGCGGCGATCGGGGAGACCAACCGCCGTCGCGCCAAGCAGGTGGCCTACAACACCGAGCACGGGATCGACCCGCAGCCGCTGCGCAAGAAGATCGCCGACATCACCGACCTGCTCGCCCGCGAGGAGGCGGACAGCGACGCCCTGGTGAAGCGGGTGCCCGGCAGGCGCCCGACAGCGCCGGTGCCGACCGAGGGGACGCAGGCGCGCGACCTCGCGGCGCTGCCGGCGTTCGAGCTCGCCAACCTCGTCCAGGAACTGACAGACCAGATGCACGCCGCCGCCGCCGAACTGCAGTTCGAGCTCGCGGCGAGGTTGCGCGACGAGGTGTCGGAGATCAAGAAGATGCTGCGGCAGATGCTCGCCGCCACCAAGTAGCGCATCCCGTGCCCTGCCCGCCACCCTGCCGTCCCGACGGGACGCCCGGGATTGGTGGCCCGGTGCCGGGTACTGTCACAATCAGTGAGAAACCCCTGCCGGCATTCCCGGTGATTCGACGCTCCAACAGCCCCGGGAGGCACCAACGATGCACGTGACGGTCGAGGTCTGGCTTGTCACCATCGCGGTTCTGGTGGCGATCCTCGCCCTGGACGTGTTCATCATCGGCAGGCGTCCGCACGAGCCTTCCATGAAGGAATGCGGCATCGCCATCGGCGTCTTCTCCGGCATGGCGGTGCTCTTCGGGCTCGGGGTCTGGTACTTCAGCGGGCCGCGCTATGCCGCCGAGTTCTTCGCCGGCTGGCTCACCGAGTACAGCCTGTCGATCGACAACCTGTTCATCTTCGTCATCATCATGGCGAACCTCAGGGTGCCCAGGAAGCTGCAGCAGTTCGCGCTGATGGTGGGCATCGTCCTGGCGCTGGTGTTCCGCGGCATCTTCATCGCGCTGGGCGCTGCGGCCATCGAGCGGTTCAGCTGGGTGTTCTTCCTGTTCGGCGCCTTCCTGATCTACACCGCCGTCAAGCTCTACGTCGACTACCGCAGCGAGACCGGCGAGGACGACGACGCCACCGACAACGCGGTGCTGCGCTGGGTGCGTCGGGCATTCCCCTCCACCGACGTGTTCCACGGCACCAAGCTCGCTGTGAAGATCAACGGCAAGCGCCTGATCACGCCGATGCTGATCGTCGTCGTCGCGCTCGGCAGCACCGACCTGCTCTTCGCGCTGGACTCCATCCCGGCGATCTACGGCCTCACCCAAGAGGCCTTCCTCGTCTTCACGGCGAACGTGTTCGCCCTCATGGGCCTGCGGCAGCTCTACTTCCTCATCGGGGGGCTGCTGCAGCGGCTCGTCTACCTCTCGGTGGGGCTGTCGGTGATCCTGGCCTTCATCGGCGTGAAGCTCGTCCTGCACGCGCTGCACGAGTACGGCTGGGACCGCGCGCTCGGGTTCAACGGCGAGATCCCGATCTGGGTGTCGCTCACCTTCATCCTCGCCACGCTGGCGGTGACGACGGTGCTGAGCCTGCTCAAGTCGCGCCGGGATGCGAGGTCGGCGGGCGACGAGCCCACGCCGTCCCGCTGAGACCGGGCGACGTCGGGCAGCCCGTCAGGCCAGCAGCGGCAGCTTCTCGTGGGCGATGCCGTCGGCGTCGACCAGGGTCGCCCGTCCCGTGAGCCAGCCCCACAGCGCCGCGTCGCTGGCGCGGATGACCGTCTCGGGTTCGCCCTTGCCGATGGTGCCCGTCTGGCCGGATTCGGCCTGTAGCTCGGCGGCGGGCAACCGGGCGTCGCCCAGCCGTTCGTACACCCAGGCGAGCAGCCAGCCGGCCGCCTCGGGTTGGACCTGGTCGGGCGTGAAGCCCGTGTCGAGGTCGAGATGGTGGACGCACAACTCGTGCAGCCTGGCGAGCGGCAGCACCGACAGCGGCCGCGTCCGCCCCAGGAAGGGGATGGGCCGGTGCCAGTCGGTGTGGTCGCGCCACACCTCGGCCAACGCCGTGGCGGAGGTGTCGAGGTCGATCTGCAGCGAGAGGGCCGGACGGTCGGCGCCGCGCTCCAGCGCCTCGAAGCGTTCGTCGGGGGTGGGTTCCACGAGCTCGGTGCCCGAGACCGCCGCTTCGGTCCGCCTGCGCAGCGCGTCGGCGTTCCTGGCGAGGTGCGTGGCGACATGCGCCCTGGTCCAGCCGGGCAGCAGGCTGGGGCCGTGCCACTGGTCGTCGGGGATCCCGATGGTGTCGTGCAGCAGCGACTGGTTGGCGTCCCGCACCAGCAGGCGGATCTCGTCCATGGGGAATGAACCGCCGAGCTGTCTCATGGGGATCAACCTATGACTCAGCGAGCGGAACGTGCCAGCCGTCCGTCCGGCAACCGCGGGAGGGGCGGCCGGGCGCCCGGACCGGGCTGGCCTCGGGACTGTCGGCAACACGACCTAACATGATCGGCGTGAATGACCGACTCATTGTCCGTGGTGCGCGCGAGCACAACCTGCGAAACGTGAACCTCAGCCTGCCCCGCGACGCCCTGATCGCATTCACCGGACTGTCTGGCTCGGGCAAGTCGAGCCTCGCCTTCGACACCATCTTCGCCGAGGGCCAGCGCCGCTATGTCGAGAGCCTGTCGTCCTACGCGCGACAGTTCCTCGGGCAGATGGACAAGCCCGACGTCGACTTCATCGAGGGGCTGTCCCCGGCGGTGTCGATCGACCAGAAGTCGACCAGCCGCAACCCGCGCTCCACCGTCGGCACGATCACCGAGGTCTACGACTATCTGAGGCTGCTGTACGCGCGCATCGGTCATCCCCACTGTCCCGTCTGCGGCGAGCTCATCAGCAGGCAGACCCCGCAGCAGATCGTCGACAGGCTGCTCACCCTCGAGGACGGCACGCGGTTCCAGGTGCTCGCCCCCGTCGTCCGTGGGCGCAAGGGGGAGTACCAGGACCTGTTCAGGCAGCTCGCCGGCCAGGGGCTGAGCCGGGTGAGGGTGGACGGCGAGGTGCACCAGCTCACCGCCCCGCCCATTCTCGACAAGCAGAAGAAGCACAACATCGACGTCATCGTCGACAGGCTGACGGCGAAGGCGTCCATCAAGCAGCGGCTCACCGACTCGGTCGAGACGGCGCTCGGCCTGGCGTCGGGGGTGGTCTCGATCGACTTCGTCGACCGCGAGGCCGACGACCCGCAGCGGGAGCGGCGCTATTCCGAGAAGCTGGCGTGCCCCAACGAGCACGACATCTCCATCGAGGAACTCGAACCGCGGCAGTTCTCCTTCAACGCGCCGTGGGGTGCGTGCCCGGCGTGCTCGGGGCTGGGCACCCGGCTGGAGGTCGACCCCGACCTCGTCGTGCCCGACCGCAGCAAGAGCCTCGCCGAGAACGCCATCTCGGTGTGGGCCAACCCGTACATCGGCGGCTACTTCCAGACGCTGTTCGGCGCGCTCGCGTCCCAGGAGGGGTTCTCTGTCGACACCCCCTGGTCCGACCTGCCGCCGCGCATCCAGGGCATGCTGCTCAACGGGCTCAGCCATCCGATAGTGGTGCGCACCCGCACCAGGCACGGGCGCGAGCACACCTTCAGCGCGAAGTACGAGGGCGCCATCGCCTACATCGAGCGGCGCCACTCCGAGGCCGAGACCGACACCACCCGGGAGCGCTTCAGCGGCTACATGCAGGAGGTGCCCTGCCTGACCTGCCACGGCGCCCGGCTGAAGCCGAGTTCGCTCGCCGTCACCATCGGCGAGAAGAACATCGCCGAGTTGTCGTCGATGTCGATCGACGAGCTGTCGCGGTTCATGGGGGCGATCCAGCTCACCGCCCGCGAGGCGCAGATCGCCGAGCGGGTCATCAAGGAGATCAGGGAGCGGCTGCGCTTCCTGCTGGACGTGGGGCTCGACTACCTCACGCTGTCGCGTTCGGCGGGCAGCCTGTCGGGCGGCGAGGCGCAGCGCATCAGGCTGGCGACCCAGATCGGGTCGGGCCTGGTGGGGGTGCTGTACGTGCTCGACGAGCCGTCGATCGGCCTGCACCAGCGCGACAACCACAGGCTCATCGAGACCCTCGTCAGGCTGCGCGAGCTGGGCAACACCCTGATCGTCGTCGAGCACGACGAGGACACGATCCGCACCGCCGACTGGGTGGTCGACATCGGCCCGGGCGCGGGCGAGCACGGCGGCGAGGTCATCGTGTCGGGCCCCGTCAGCGAGCTGCTCGACCATCCGACCTCGCTGACCGGCGCCTACCTCTCGGGCCGCAGGACGATCCCGATGCCGACCAGGCGTCGTCCGCCGAACGGCAAGAAGATCACCGTGAAGGGGGCGACCGAGCACAACCTGCGCGACATCACGGTCTCGTTCCCGCTGGGCCAGTTCATCGCGGTGACGGGGGTGTCGGGCTCGGGCAAGTCGTCGCTGGTCAACTCGATCCTCTACACCGCGCTCGCCAAGCAGCTCTACGGTGCCCGGGCGGTGCCGGGGAAGCACAAGTCGATCACCGGCATCGAGCACATCGACAAGAGCATCCACGTCGACCAGTCGCCCATCGGGCGCACGCCCCGTTCGAACCCCGCCACCTACACCGGCGTCTTCGACAGGATCCGCAAGCTGTTCGCGGAGACCCCCGAGGCGAAGGTGCGCGGCTACGGGCCCGGCAGGTTCTCCTTCAACGTCAAGGGCGGCCGCTGCGAGAACTGCTCGGGCGACGGCACCATCAAGATCGAGATGAACTTCCTGCCCGACGTGTACGTGCCCTGCGAGGTCTGCCACGGCGCCCGCTACAACAGGGAGACCCTGGAGGTGCACTACAAGGGCAGGACGATCGCCGAGGTGCTCGACATGCCCATCGAGGAGGCCGTCGAGTTCTTCGCCGCCATCCCGGGCATCGCCAGGCACCTGCGCACGCTGGTGGACGTCGGGTTGGGCTACGTGAGGCTCGGCCAGCCCGCCACCACGCTGTCGGGCGGCGAGGCGCAGCGCGTGAAGCTCGCCAGCGAACTGCAGCGCCGCTCGACGGGCAGGACCATCTACGTCCTGGACGAGCCGACGACCGGCCTGCACTTCGAGGACATCCGCAAGCTGCTGCAGGTGCTCGAACGGCTGGTGGACGCGGGCAACACCGTCGTGGTGATCGAACACAACCTTGACGTGATCAAGACCGCCGACTGGGTCATCGACATGGGCCCCGAAGGTGGTTCGCGGGGCGGGCTGGTGATCAGCGAGGGCACTCCCGAGCAGATCGCGGACGACCCCGGCTCGTTCACGGGCCAGTTCCTCAAGCCGATCCTGGAGGCGCATCCTCCCGTGGTCGCCGAGGAGCAGGTGGCGTTGCTGGCGTGACGTCGCGGGCGCCGGCGGCGGCCGGCACCCGGCACGCGCAACTGAGGGTGAGGGTGTCGCCGTTCCGCGTGACGGTGGCCCGCGCCAGCGGCTGCTCGGCGGGGCCGGTGATGACCGAGCCGTCCGCCAGCGAGAAGGTGCTGCCGTGCCTGCCGCACACGATGGCGGAGTCGGTCACCTGCTGCACGGGCAGCCGCTGGTGCGTGCAGGTGCTGCTGAAGGCCTCGAAGGTGCCCTGCGTGGGCTGGGTGACGACGAACCTGCCGACAATCTTCCCGGAACCGACAGGCACGTCGCCGACGGGAACCGTGACGGCGCCGTCGGCGCCGCCCGCCTGCTGGCCCGCCGGGGCGGCGCAGCCGCCGAGGCAGAGGGCGAGCACACCGGCGCCTGCCGAAGCCAGGACCGTGCGGCGGCTGGTGAGGAACTCTGACGTCATGGTGCCTCCTCGGGGTAGGACGGGCAGCGTAGCGGTCGCCGCTGTCATTCGGCTGTGAGTCGCGGAGTGCGAACCACCGAAGCTGTCGGCCCCGCGTCCTATGCTGGCCACGCTATGACAGGACCGACAGATGGCTGACCCGGCGACCTATCGGCCCAGGACCGGGTCGATCCCCACCGACCCCGGCGTGTACCGCTTCAGCGACGCCCAGGGCAGGGTGATCTACGTCGGCAAGGCGGTCAACCTGCGGCAGCGCCTCACGTCGTACTTCGCCGACCCGGCGACCCTGCACTTCCGCACCCAGACGATGGTGCGCACCGCCGCCAAGGTGGAGTGGACGGTCGTCCGCAACGAACTCGAGGCGCTGCAGCTCGAGTACACGTGGATCAAGCAGTTCGACCCCCGGTTCAACGTCAAGTACCGCGACGACAAGTCCTATCCGTGGGTGGCAGTCACCTGGGGCGAGGAGTTCCCCAGGGTCTACGTCGGCCGCGGCGCCAAGCGGAAGGGCAACCGGTACTTCGGCCCGTACGCGCAGGCGTGGGCGATCCGCGAGACCATCGACACCCTGCTCTACGTCTTCCCGATGAGGTCGTGTACCACCGGCGTCTTCCGTAACGCCAGGGCCAGCGGTCGCCCGTGTCTCTTCGGCTACATCGGCAAGTGCTCGGCCCCGTGTGTGGGCCGCATCGACGCCGACGAGCACCGTGACATCGCGCAGGACGTCTGCGACTTCCTGGCTGGCAAGACCGCGGCCCTCACCCGCCGCGTCGAACGCCAGATGCGCGAGGCGTCGGCGGCGATGGAGTACGAGAAGGCCGCCGTGCTGCGCGACCGGCTGGCGGCGCTCACGAGGGCGACCGAGAAGAACGC
>JAEWIK010000116.1 GCA_023387135.1 Actinomycetes bacterium
GTTCCGCAGAATCGTCATCGCTTCGAGCTTGCTCACAATGGTCGTCGCGCTGACGCCGAGAGACCGCGCAACGTCCCTCCACAACCGGTGCTCATCGCCATCCGTCGGGCAGAAGCCCGGTACCGCCTCGCAGATCGCGCGGCTCAGGGCACCGAAGGACCATGTGTCGACAACCGCCCAGACGGGGAGTGCGCCCGCGTCGTCACTGGCTTCGAAGTGCTGTAGAAGGTACGGCTCCCGAGAGCGGCGGATGTGCTTCTCGAGGACGTCCGGCAGAGGGGGCAGTTCGGGCTTGAAGACCTGGTAATGCCGAGGGTCGAGGTAGCAGCCGGTGGGAGGAAAGACTGCGCAGTGGTGTTCCACGTAGAGAGCGCGCAACCGCCACTCCAGCCGGCGCAGCCCTCGGAAGATCGTCACTGAGAGTTCGCAGTCGGCGTCGATCAAGGCGAAGACCCTGTCGAGAGTGTCGTCCGTGGGGACCTCGCCGAGTGCCCCGAGCAGCCGGTAGTTGCGGGCATAGCCGAGGAAGTAGTGGAAGTTCACCCTCCCGAGCCGCTCTCGGGCGTGCTGCGACGGGACAGTCCCGAACAGGTAGTTCTTGTCGCGCAGATACTCGACTCTCTGGTCAAGCGTGAGGAAAGGCGACACCGTCGTCGACAACTCAGCTCCCGAAAATGAAGGACCCCCGCAGGGCGCATCGTGGAGAGGCGGCGGGGGGACTGTTGATGTCAGTCTAGCCAACCGGGCGGTCGTAGCGCTGGGGACGGGCGGATATCCACAGCCTGCAGGCGTCTCCCGTGTGCCTCGATCCCGTCCCTGTTATCGGGAGAGGCGCGATTCCCGATGAGCGGGACAGGCTCGAAGTCGTCAGGTCGGCCGGGCCGCCGAGCCCTGCCCAGCGGCGGAGAGCTACTTCGACGCGGGGTCCTCGGTGCTCCTGGTGAAGAGGCGGGGCTCGGCGCGCAGGTTGCGCAGTCCGTACCAGGAGAGGTTGACCAGGTGGGCTGCGACGGTCGGCTTGTCGAGGTGGTGCTCGTCGCGGGTGTCGACCCACCACTGGCCGGCGAGGGCCACCAGCCCGACGAGCATCTGCGCGTAGAGCGGCGCGGTCTCGGGGTCGAGGTTGCGCTTGGTGAATTCCTCGGCGAGCTGGTCTTCGACGCGGGAGGCGATGTCGGAGAGGATCGTCGCGAACGACGTGCTCTCGGAGTTCGAGGTGTCGCGCGAGATGATCCTGAAGCCGTCGGGGTTGTCGTCGATGTAGTCGAGCAGTGCCAGCGTCCCCTGCTCGATGAGCGCACGCGGGTTGGCCCGCGGGCTCGCGAGGGCGATCTTGATGGAGCCGTGCAGCGTCTGCACCTCGCGGTCGACGACGACCGCGTACAGGCCTTCCTTGCCGCCGAAGTGTTCGTAGACCACGGGCTTGCTGACGCCGGCGCGTGCGGCGATCTCCTCGACCGACGTCCCTTCCAGCCCCCTGTCGGCGAAGAGCGCGCGGGCAACGTCGATGAGCTGTTCACGCCGCTGGGCGCGAGTCATCCTGACGCGTCCGCGCCGTGCACGGGTGGTACCGACGGCCATGGTCACGCCCCACAGTCTGGCAGAGACCGATGACTTTCTCCGTGTGTCGGCTCCGGCTCTGGTTTCCCCCGCGCCTCGCCCGCCCCGTAGAGTTGAAGGAACGCGTGAGCGTTGGACGATCCCCGATTGGTCTGCCGGCAGGGCCCGCCTGACTTTGAATCAGGATTAGCGACGTAGGTTCGACTCCTACTCGGGGAGCCTGGTGCTTCCGCGACAGGATGAGCGGACCTGGCGGACGATTCCGGGACGAACCCCCGTGCGTTGCGTCACGCTGACGCGCCGATTCGGGTGGACTGCGGTCGCGGGGTAGCTGGGCGCGAAGTGGGGCGGCGGCTCGGATAATGTGAGGGCTGACCACCGGCGGTAGGTCGATCCAGCCGGGCGGGGGCCGTCCACCAACGTTGGGAGTGACAATGTCAGATCACGTCGCTGCAGAGTCCCCGCGGGTGGCCGCGGTCGTCATCATGGCGGCCGGGGCCGGGACGCGCATGAAATCCGGGACGGCGAAGGTCCTCCACAAGCTCGCCGGCAGGTCGATGATCTCCTGGGCGGTGGACGCGGCGAGCGCCCTCGAACCCCAGCACCTCGTCGTCGTCGTGGGGCACCAGCGCGAACAGGTTGAGGAACACCTCGCAGAGATCGCGCCGCAGGCCGTCGCGGCCTTCCAGGAAGCGCAGCTCGGCACCGGCGACGCCGTCCGCGCCGGGCTTGCTGCCCTCTCGGGCATCGCCGGCGAAGTCGTGGTGACGAGCGGCGACGTCCCACTGCTGGAGGCGTCGACCCTGCTCGACCTCGTGGCGAGCCACCGCGAGCACGACAACGACGTCACGGTGCTGACGGCCGTCGTCCCCGACCCGACGGGTTACGGACGGATAGTCCGCGAGGGCGACACCGTCGCGCGGATCGTCGAGCAGCGAGACGCGAGCGACGCCGAACTCGACATCGCCGAGATCAACTCCGGCATCTACGTCTTCGACGCCGAACTGCTCGCCGAAGGGCTCCGCGGCCTGCAGGCAGCCAACGCCCAGGGCGAGCTCTACCTCACCGACGTCATCGCGCACGCCAACCGGTCGGGCCGCCGCGTCGGCGTCCACGTCCTGTCCGACTACCTGCAGACCGAGGGCGTCAACGACAGGCTGCAGCTCGCCGAGCGCGGGGCCGAACTGAACCGCCGCATCCTTCGCCGCTGGATGCTCGCCGGCGTCACCATCGTCGACCCGGCCACCACGTGGATCCACGACGGCGTCGACCTGGCCGAGGACGTCACCCTGCTGCCAAACACGTCGCTGGAAGGCGCGACCTCCATCGGACGCGGCGCGACCATCGGCCCCGACACGACGCTCGTGGACGTCGAGGTGGGAGAGGGCGCCGAGGTCATCAGGACGCACGGCTCGCTCGCGGTCATCGCGGCCGGCGCCACTGTGGGGCCGTTCTCCTACCTGCGTCCGGGGACCGAGGTGGGGGAGAAGGCGAAGGTGGGCGCCTTCGTCGAGACCAAGAAGGCCGTCATCGGCGCCGGGGCGAAGGTGCCGCACCTCACCTATTGCGGGGACGCGATCATCGGGGAGGGCGCCAACATCGGGGCCGGCACGATCTTCGCCAATTACGACGGCGTGACGAAGAACACCTCGACCGTCGGGGCGCACAGCTTCGTGGGCAGCGACTCCGTCCTGGTGGCCCCGGTCGAGATCGCCGACGGCGCCTACGTGGCGGCCGGCTCGGTGGTGACCAACGATGTGGGGCCCGGTGAGCTGGCCGTCGGGCGGGCCAAACAGCGCAACATCGAGGGCTGGGTGGCGCGCAGGCGGGCAGGCACCGCGACCGACGCGGCCGCCCGCGCGGCGCTGGATGAACGCGTCGGGACCACCGACGACACAACGGCTACTCTGAGCGCACCGACCCCCCAGGAGGACGCCAAGTGAGTGGGATAACGCGCCCTACCGAGAAGCACCTCATGCTGTGCACCGGCAGGGCCTTTCCCGAACTCGCCGAGGAGGTCGCCGACCTATTGGGCGTCGGTCTCGTCCCCACCCGCGCGCTGACCTACGCGAACTCCGAGATCTACGTCAGGTTCGAGGAGTCCGTCCGCGGCGCCGACGCGTTCGTCATCCAGAGCCACCCGGCGCCGGTCAACGAGTGGCTGATGGAACAGCTCATCATGGTGGACGCCCTCAAGCGCGCCTCCGCGAAGCGCATCACCGTCGTCTCGCCGTTCTACCCCTACGGCAGGCAGGACAAGAAGCACGCCGGACGCGAGCCCATCTCGGCCCGCCTGGTGGCCGACCTGTACAAGACGGCCGGCGCGAACCGGCTGATGTCGATCGACCTGCACGCGGCCCAGATTCAGGGCTTCTTCGATGGGCCGGTCGACCATCTGCTCGCGCTCCCGGTGCTGCACGAGTACGTCGCGTCGCGCTACGACGTGAGCACCATGACAGTCGTGTCCCCGGACGCCGGACGCGTGCGGCTCGCCGACATGTGGTCGGACAAGCTCGGGTCGCCGCTGGCGATCATCCACAAGCGCCGTGACCCCAACAAGGCCAACGAGGTCGCCGTCGGTGAGGTGGTCGGCGACGTACGCGGACGGATGTGCCTGCTGGTCGACGACATGATCGACACCGCGGGGACGATCTGCCAGGCGGCAGAGGCCCTGATGAACTTCGGCGCGGCGGGAGTCATCGCCGCCGCCACGCACCCCGTCCTGTCGGGGCCCGCCGCGCAACGCCTCAACGAGGCGCCGTTCGCCGAGGTGATAGTGACGAACACGCTGCCGATCCCCGACGAGGTCAACATCCCGAAGCTCACTGTGCTCTCGATGGCGCCGCTGATCGCCAAGGCCGTCCAGGCGGTCTTCGAGGAAGGCTCGGTCACCTCGCTATTCCGCGACTGAGCCCGCGTCAGGCCGTCCCGCCCACGCCTCGGCGGGGTGGTTGACGTCCGGCTGGGTGCGGTGGCATACGCCGGTTTTTGTCCTGACCGCGGCGACGGCGGTAGGCTTGTCCAGTTGCCTCGGCGAGGGGTGTGGAGCCCGTTATCGACAAGGTCCTCCCTTGCTGAGAGTGTGTGAACAGACGAGGTTGAGGAGTCACAAAGGAATGTCCGAGAACAAGATTTCAGCGGTATCCCGCACCGAGTTCGGCAAGGGCGCCGCCCGCCGCGCGCGTCGCGCCGGCCTGGTGCCCGCGGTGCTCTACGGCCACGGGACGGACCCCGTCCACATCGCGCTTCCCGGACACGAGGTCCTGCTGGCGCTGCGCACGGCGAACGCCCTGCTCACCATCTCGATCGACGGCGGCAAGGAGCAGCTCGCCCTGCCCAAGCAGGTGCAGCGCGACCCGGTCAAGGGTTCGCTGGAGCACCTCGACCTCCTCATCGTCCGTCGTGGCGAGAAGGTGACCGTCGAGGTCCCGCTGGTGATCATCAACGACGAGCGCATCGACGGCGTCGTGACGATGGACCAGCAGCACATCGCCCTCGAGGTGGAGGCCACCAACATCCCGGCGTCCGTCGAGATCGACCTCGAAGGCAAGGTCATCGGTGACACGGTCACCGCCGGCGACCTGACCCTGCCGACCGGCGCCGTCTTCCACGGCGAGCCGGACGACCTGATCCTCTCCATCGCGGCGCCGAAGGCGCCCGAGGCCGAGGGCGAGGGCGAGGCAGCCGAGGGTGAGGCCGCCGAGGAGCCCGCCGAGGAGGCGTGACCCCTTGAGCGACGCATGGCTCGTGGTGGGGCTCGGGAACCCGGGCAAGACCTACGCGTCCCATCGTCACAACGTGGGTTATCTGGTCGTGGAGAGCCTGGCCGAGCAAGCCTCGGCCGGGTTCACCCACTCCCTGCGACTCGGTGCCGATGTCGCTCAGACCCGATTGACGCGAGAGGGAAGCGAGCGTGCTCGCTTCCCCGAGCGGATTGAGGGTCTTGACGCGCGAAGCAAGGAACAGACACGGCTCGCGGCCGGTGTCTTGGGCGGCGTGGGTGCCGACGCGACCAAGGTCGTGCTCATGAAGTCGCGCAGTTACATGAACGAGTCCGGACGGGCTGTCGAGCGGGTGGCGAGCTACTTCGGGGCCGCCCCCGAGCGGATCGTCGTCGTCCATGACGAACTCGACCTCGACCCGGGCAGGATCCGGCTCAAGTTCGGCGGTGGCGACAACGGCCACAACGGCCTGAAGTCGATCCGTCGCCACCTCGGGACGGGCGACTTCTACCGGGTGAGGGTGGGCATCGGACGTCCGCCCGGCTCCCAGGCGCCCGCCGACTACGTGCTGCAGCCGGTGCCGGCCAAGGAGCGCGAGGCCTTCGACGTCGACATCGCCCGGGCGGCGGACGCCGTGGTCGCCCTGCTGACCAAGGGCCTCGACGTGGCCCAGAACCAGTTCAACGGCTGACCCGGCCTCGGTCCCCCGGGGCATCGGCCGGGTCGCCACCCCGAGCGGGCCGGTTGCCCGAATCCTGCCTGCCGAGGGCCGCCGGAGGCCGTTCGGGAGCTGTCGGACAAGGGGAGTAACCTAACCGCCGTGGGTCTGGTTGAGCTGTTCTTGTCCGATCCGGCAGTTGCAGCCGCTCTCGACGCAACGGCCGGGCTCAAGGCCCTCGACATCACGGTTCCCGAACCCGCGCGCCCGCTGCTGACAGCCGGGCTCGCCGACGTCCCCACGCTGCTCGTGACCTCGACCTTCAGGGAGGCCGAGACCGCCACCGCCGCGCTGGCCTCGCTGCTCACGCCCGACGACGTCGCGTACTACCCGGCCTGGGAGACGCTGCCTCACGAACGGCTGAGCCCCCGTTCGGACACCGTCGGACGCAGGCTCACAGTGCTGCGGCGGCTGCTCGGCAACGACGCGCTCCCGGCGCCGAAGGTGGTCGTCGCGCCTGTCAGGGCCCTGCTGCAGCCGCAGGTGGTGGGCCTCGGCACGCTGCTGCCCGTCCGGCTCGTGGCCGGGGAGGACTACGACATCTCCGACGTCGCCCGCGACCTCGTGGCAGCCGCCTATTCGAGGGTCGACCTTGTCGAGCGCCGCGGCGAGTTCTGCGTCCGCGGCGGGATCATCGACGTCTTGCCCCCCCCCCGCGCACCCCCCCGGAGGGTGGCCGT
>JAEWIK010000189.1 GCA_023387135.1 Actinomycetes bacterium
GACCTGCCCTTCCTCATGAAGGTGCTGTCGGCCCGTCACGCGCTGTCGATCCAGGCCCACCCGTCACGCGAGCAGGCCGAGGCCGGCTTCGCCCGCGAGAACGCCGCGGGCATCCCGCAGGACGCGCCCGAACGCGTCTACTCCGACGACTGGCCCAAGCCGGAGATCCTGATCGCCCTCGACGAGTTCGAGACCCTCAGCGGCTTCCGCGACCCGGTGGCCAGCGCCGCCCTGTTCTCCGCGCTGGGAGTCTCGGAGGATCTCGGCTCGCTGCTCGCCCCGCTCACCGAGCGCAAGGGCGGCGCCGCGCTCGCGCAGGTGTTCCTCGAGGTGCTCAGCCTCGAGGGCAATCGCGCCGAGGTGATCGACCTCGTCGTGGCCGCGGCGATGCGCCACGCCAGCGAGTCCGGTCCCGTCGGCGACTTCGCGAGGACCGCCGTCGAACTCGACGCCGTCTTCCCCGGCGATCGCGGCATCCTCGCCGCCCTGCTCATGAACCGGGTCAAGCTCCAGCCCGGTGAAGCCGTCTACGTCCCCGCCGGCCACATGCACGCCCACCTGAAGGGCACCGGCATCGAGGTGATGGCCAACTCGGACAACGTGATCCGCGGCGGCCTCACTCCCAAGCACGTGGACGTGCGCGAGCTCGTCGCCGTCGTCGGCTTCGACCCCGCCGAACCCGAGGTCGTGCGTCCCGACCCCGTCCGCCCCGGCGTCGAGCGCTACTCGGTGCCGTGCCCCGAGTTCGGGGTCTGGCGGGTACGTCCCCAGCAGAGCCAGGAGCCCGTCATCCTGCCCGGCAGGAAGTCGGCCCGCATCGTGTTCGTCGTGGACGGCGAGCTCACGCTGCGCGACGGCGAGAGCACGCTGAGCCTGTCCCGCGGCGACGCCGCCTTCCTCGGCGCGTCCGAGACCGGGGTCCTCGCGTCCGGCGACGGCCTCGCCTTCGTGTCGGCGTCCGGTCGCAGGTGAGCACCACGGCGACGAGCGTCGACGAGGTCTGGGCGAGCGTCGCCCGGGTCGCCGCGTGGCCGCGGGCCGTGGTGCTGATCGACGGTGGCGCCGGTGCCGGCAAGACCACGCTCGCCGAGGCTCTCGCCGCGCGCTGGCCCGAGGCACAGGTCGTCGGGCTGGATTCGTTCTACCCGGGCTGGGACGGCCTGCTGGAAGCGTCGGCGGCGGTCGCGGAGAGCGTGCTCGACACGTCAGCCCCCGGCTATCGCCGGTGGGACTGGGCCGCCTCCGAGCCTGCCGAGTGGGTGGCGCTCGACCCGTCCCGCCCGCTCGTCGTCGAAGGCTGCGGGGCACTGACGCTCGCCAGCCACGTGAAGGCCGACCTCGCCATCTGGTGCGAACTGGACGAGGACGAACGCAAGCGCCGTGCGCTCGAGCGCGACGGCGAGACCTTCGCGCCCCACTGGGACGCCTGGGAGGCCCAGGAGGCCGACCACTGGCGCCTCAACCGTCCCCGCGACCTCGCGGACGTCATCTACAGGCCGGTTTCCCAAGCCTGACCCCGCTGAGCCACAATGTCTCAACGGGCCCGGGCCCGCGCCTCCGTAGCTCAGCTGGCAGAGCGTCGCTCTTGTAAAGCGAATGCCACCGGTTCGAATCCGGTCGGAGGCTCAGACTGTCAGGGGTCGAAGCTATTCTCGATTCATGAGGACATGCCAAGCCTGTGGTGCGGCACTGACCACCCCTCAGCAGAAGCTCTTCTGCAACTCGACCTGTCAACAGCGTCTTCGCCAGCGCCAACTCATCGACCACTGGCTAACGACTGGTGCAACTACCTCGACAAGCCACAAGAGCCACTACGTCCGGCTGTACTTGCTCGAAGCACAGGGAGGGGTATGCGCCCTCTGTGGGGCAGGACGGGAGTGGCGCGGCCTCCCGCTGGCATTCGTCCTCGACCACATTGATGGAAACGCGTCGAACAACCGACGCGAGAACCTGCGCCTCGTGTGCCCCAACTGTGACAGCCAGTTGCCGACGTTCAAGAGCCGAAACCGCGGCAATGGCCGGCACTGGCGAGTGCAGCGATACGCTGATGGGAAGTCGTACTGACTGCGGGCGGAGCACCTACGCTGAAGGGGTGCTGCTCTCCGATCGCGACATCGTGGCCGAGGTCGAGGCCGGGCGCGTCAGGCTCGATCCGTGGGATCCACAGATGGTGCAGCCGTCGTCGGTCGACGTGCGGCTCGACAGGTACTTCAGGCTGTTCGACAACCACAAGTACCCCTTCATCGATCCCGCCGAAGACCAGTCGGACCTCACCCACCTCGTGGAAGTGCCTGCCGACGAGCCGCTCGTCCTGCACCCTGGGGAGTTCGTCCTGGGGGCCACCTTCGAGGCCGTCACCCTGCCCGACGACCTCGCCGCCAGGCTGGAGGGCAAGAGCTCGCTCGGACGACTGGGCCTGCTCACCCACTCGACGGCAGGCTTCGTCGACCCCGGCTTCAGCGGGCACGTGACTCTCGAACTGTCGAACGTCGCCACCCTGCCGATCAAGCTGTGGCCGGGCATGAAGATCGGCCAGCTGTGCTTCTTCAGGCTCTCCTCGCCCGCCGAGCGTCCGTACGGCTCGGGCGCCACGGCGTCGCGTTACCAGGGGCAGCGTGGGCCGACGGCGTCGCGCTCGCACCTCAACTTCCACCTCACCGACGTCTCGGTCACCGACGCCGGCTCGCACGGGGCCTGAGGCTCAGGCCGCCTTCGCCTTCTGGCGGGACTGCCGCCAGGCGTTCCAGAGCACGAAGACCAGCAGCGCCAGCGAGACGTACCACAGGTACTTGCCGTAGGTGTCCATGACGGCGACGGCCGGCTCCCCGATCCAGTAGCCGATGCCGAGGTAGCAGCCGCCGGCGATGAACGAGCTCACGATCGTCACGGTGAGGAACTTCTTCAGGCTGGTTCCCGCCTCGCCCAGCGCGGCGTAGACCACGCCGGAGGGGATCGGCAGCGGCAGGTAGGTGAGCGCGATGGCGAGGGTCTCGTACCTGCGCGCGAGCCGCTCGGCCCACTCGTTCATCCTGCGGTTGCGTTCGGAACGTCCCGACCACACCTCGATGAGGTTCCTGCCCCACAGCCTGCCGGCCCACCAGTAGACCCAGTCGAACTTCACCAGGCCGAAGGTCCCGAGGAACCACACCAGCGGCCACCACGGGTCTCCCACTGCCGCCCGCGAGCCGATGGTGATCGAGCCCGACCACGATCCCAGCGACGCCAGGACGTGGGGTGCGGAGGCCAGCAGCCCGGGACGCAGCGGCAGCATGACGAACGAGTAGACGGCCACGGCGCTCAGCCACGCCATGCAGGCGAGGTCCGCCTTCGTGGGCTTGTGCTTCCAAGGAAGTGAAGGATCGTCCCACCACTCGCGCGGCTCCTCGGCCGCCTCCGCCTGGTCTGGCGTGGGCGATGGCGACGGAGCGTCGTCCGCCTGCGGTGGCTCCGTCCCGGTCACCCGTGGGAGCCTACCCCAGCCGTCAGGAGCACTTGATAACAACTTGGTATCCCTGATGGGACGATGCGCGCACGACGCGGGGCCGCGCGCTAGATTGACTCACGGTCGCGCAGGCGCGACCTGTTTCCACTACGGATCGTTGGGCACGTACCGCCCATGGAAAGGATGAGTGGCATGGCCACAGTTAGTTTCCAGGAAGCCACGCGCGTTTACCCGGGCTCCGACCACCCCGCCGTCGACAAGCTGAATCTCGAGATCGGCGACGGCGAGTTCATGGTCCTGGTCGGCCCGTCGGGTTGTGGCAAGTCAACCTCGCTCCGGATGCTCGCCGGCCTCGAAGAGGTCAACCACGGCCGCATCAAGATCGGTGAGCGGGACGTGACCGACCTGCCCCCCAAGGACCGCGACATCGCGATGGTCTTCCAGAACTACGCGCTGTACCCGCACATGACCGTCGCCGACAACATGGGCTTCGCCCTGAAGATGGCGGGCGTCGCCAAGGCGGATCGCGACAAGCGCGTTCTCGAAGCGGCCAAGCTGCTCGGCCTGGAGAGCTTCCTCTCCCGCAAGCCGAAGGCCCTCTCCGGTGGCCAGCGCCAGCGCGTCGCCATGGGCCGCGCCATCGTCCGCCAGCCGCAGGTCTTCCTCATGGACGAGCCGCTGTCGAACCTCGACGCCAAGCTCCGCGTCTCCACCCGTACGCAGATCGCGGCCCTGGTGGCCCGCCTCGGTGTCACCACCGTCTACGTCACCCACGACCAGATCGAGGCCATGACGATGGGCGACCGCGTCGCGGTCCTCAAGGACGGCCTGCTGCAGCAGGTCGACAGCCCGCTGACCCTGTACGACGCACCCGACAACCTGTTCGTCGCGGGCTTCATCGGCTCTCCCGCCATGAACCTGATCGCCGGCAAGGCAGTCGACGGCGGCGTCCAGATCGGCGACTACGTCGTGCCGGTGCCGCGCGAGATCATGGCCAAGGCCCCCGGTGAGGACAGCCTGGTGCTCGGCATCCGTCCGGAGAACTTCCGGGTGGCCGAGGACGGCATCAACGTGGACATCGACGTCGTCGAGGAACTCGGCGCCGACGGCTACCTCTACGGCACTCTCGCAGGCATGAGCGTGGAGGAGAAGCTCACCGCGCAGCAGATCGTGGCCCGCGTGTCGGCCCGCAAGCCGCCGGAGCGGGGCACCACCGTCCGCCTCAACACCGTCGACCCGGCCCAGATGCACGTCTTCTCGCAGAAGACCGAACTGCGCCTGTCCTGATCGAAGCTCAGCGAGCGCCGGCCGGGCTTTCCGGCCGGCGCGCGCTGCATGTCCAGCCGGTCGCCGCTGACCGG
>JAEWIK010000282.1 GCA_023387135.1 Actinomycetes bacterium
AAGGCGAGGACGACAGTCACGACGGAGGACATCGCCAACGTCCTGTTCCGCACCGAATCAGGGGTGCCCGGGACGCTCACCGTCTCCCAGGTGTCGGCCGGACGCAAGAACCGCCTGTGGTTCGAACTCGACTGCGCCCAGGGTTCGGCGGTCTTCGACCAGGAGAACCCCGAGACCGCGTGGTTGGGCGGCGAGGCGGAGTCGCGGATCCTCTACCGCGATCCCGGCTTCGGCTCCGAGGCGTCCCGGCGCGTGACCCTCACCCCCGCCGGCCACGTCCAGGGCTGGGAGGCCTGCTTCGAGAACTTCGTGTCGGACGTGTACGCGGCGGTCCGCGGCGAACCGCGGGACGGCATGCCGACGTTCGCCGACGGTGCGAGGTCGCTCACGCTCGTGGAGGCTGTCCTCGACTCGGCGAGCAGCCGGCAATGGAAAGGGGTGGCGCGGTGAAACTGGGATTCCTGACGGCCTGTCTCCCGGGCTGGTCACTGGAGCGCATCGCCGGCTGGGCGAGCGCCCACGGCTACGAGGCGCTCGAGGTGGCGGTGTGGCCGTCCGTCGGCGGCCGCGACTTCGAGGCGAGCCACCTGCCCGTCGCCACCTTCACCGAGGCAGACGCCGAAGCCGCCCTCGGCCTCTTCGAGCGGACGGGCCTGACGCTGAGCGCGTTCGCCTACTACGAGAACAACCTGCATCCCGATCACGGCCGGCGCGAGGAGATCCGCGACCACCTGAAGGCCTCGATCCGCGCGGCCGAATCGCTCGGGGTTGGCTACGTGGGCACCTTCATCGGACGCGATCCCGGCAAGAGCATCACCGAGAACATGAGGGAGGCCGAGCGCGTCTTCCCCGAACTCGTCGATTACGCAGGCGAGCACTCGGTGAAGCTCATCATCGAGAACTGCGTCATGGAGGGCTGGCATCCCGACGGCGCCCAGGGCAACATCGCCTACTCGCCCGAGTTGTGGGAGTGGATGTTCTCGCTCGGGCTGTACCTGAACTGGGACCCCTCGCACCTCACCTGGATCGGCATCGACCCCGTCGAGACCATCGCCCCCTACATCGACAGGATCGTCCACGCCCAGGCCAAGGACGTCGAGCTCGACCTCGCCGCCAGGAACCGGTACGGCTTCTTCGGCAAGGTCGAGAAGGCGGGGAACCCCTGGGACATGGGGTGGTGGCGTTACAGGGTGCCGGGGTTGGGGCAGGTCGACTGGAAGCGTGTCGTCGACAGGCTCTACGAGGCGGGCTTCGACGGAGTGCTCTCCGTCGAGCACGAGGACCCGCTGTGGGGCGGGACCGACGAGAAGGTGCTCGTCGGGTTGGAAGTGGCGCACAGGACGTTGCGCCCACTGGTTGTCGCGTGAACAGCAGCGAACAAAGAAACGGCGTTCCCGGTGCGGTGCAGCCTCGGGGGCGAAACAGAAAGGAACTCTGATGAGGAAGACGCTAGCGGCGCTGCTCGGTGCCGCCATGGTCCTCACGTTCGGAGCCTGTGGCACCAGCAGTGGCGGCCCGGGCACGGCTGGGACCCCAACGGATGCCCCCTCCAGCAGTGGGACGGCTCCGGCTCCCGACCCGGCTTCGGGCAAGACCATCTACGTGCTCGGGCCCACCCCTGACCACGGCTGGACCGCGCAGGCCGGCGCCTACGCCGAGGCCAAGGTCAAGGAGATCAACGCGGCGGGCAAGTACAAGGCCGAGTACCAGGCATCCTCCGACGGTGAGGCGCAGAACGACCTCGTCCAGACGATCATCGCCAACGGCGACGCCGCGGGCGTGGTGTTCTTCGCGCTCGACGACTCCGCCAAGTCGGGCCAGGAAGCGCTGATCGGCGCGAACGTCCCGTTCATCTCGTTCGACAGGATCATCGAGGGCCCCGACAAGTCGGCCATCCTCAACTTCTCCGGTGACAACTGGGCGGTCGGCGCCGGCGTCGCGTACTGGCTGCAGAAGAACGGCATGAAGCCCGGCGACACCCTCGTCACCCTCATCGGCGACAACGGCACCGTCAGCTCGCGCAGGCAGGAAGGGTTCGAGCAGTTCCTGCTCGGCACCAAGGACTACACCGACAAGGGCACCGGCGAGACCTCCAAGACCACCGAGACGTGGAAGCAGGCCGACATCGACGCCCTGACCGCCACGTACAAGGAAGTCTGCAACTGGAGCGCCGACACCGCGTACCAGTACCTCGAGCAGAAGCTGCCCGACATCATCAAGGACGCCATGGCCAAGGGCGGCAACCTCTACGTCTTCTCCATGGACGACGAGATGACCTTCGGCTTCATGAACCTGCTCGAGGGCAACACCCTCGACGACGCGGCGAAGAAGGATCTCGAGAGCCTCAAGGTCTACGTGTCGGCCATCGGCGGCATGCAGGAGCTCTACGACGTCATGGCGGGCAAGGCCTCGCAGTCGAAGACCGCCGACAAGTACTTCGACGGCCTGATGAGCATGTACTTCTCGCCCAAGATGATGACCAGCGCCATCGACTACATGACCAAGTACCTCGACGGCACCGACTGGCAGTACAAGGCCGGCGACGGCCAGTACGAGCCGACCTGGATCGTCGACAAGAGCAACGTCAGCCAGTACGAGGGCTTCGCCGGTCACTGATCGGTGACAGTCTGAGGACTGCCGAATGAGTGTCACCGGCCGCAGGGCGCGCACGGCGTGCCTTGCGGCCGGGTGACGAGAGAGG
>JAEWIK010000289.1 GCA_023387135.1 Actinomycetes bacterium
CCTTCGATGAAGGCGCGCTGCCCGATCGCGAACAGGATCAACATGGGTAGTGACAACAACAGCGAGGCGACCATCACGAACTGGTAGTCGCCGTGACCGCCGGCGGTGGGGGAGAACAGGGTCATCGCGTACGCCACGCCGAGCGGCGCCGTGTACTGCTCGGGGCTGCCGAAGTTCAGGTAGATCAACGGGCCCTGGAAGTTGTTCCAGGAGGCCTGGAACTCGAACAGGAACACGATGACGGCGCTGGGAGCCGCGAGCGGCAGCGCGATCCTGCTGAACAACCCGAAGAACGAACAGCCGTCGACCCGGGCGGCCTCGAACAGCTCCCTGGGCAGCGACATGTAGAACTGCCGCATCAGGAAGATGTAGAACGCCGACCCGAACAGGTTGCCTCCCCACAGCGGCACGGTGGTGCCGAGGAAGCCGAGTTGCTTCCAGATCAGGTAGTTGGGGACGAGCGTGACGACGCCGGGCAGCATCATCGACGCCAGGACCAGCCCGAACAACAGCGAGCGTCCCGGGAACCTGAAGTAGGCGAACCCGAAAGCGATCATCGAACTCGAGATCGTCACCAGCAGGGCGGCGGCGACGGCGATCAGGATCGAGTTGACCACCCACGCCAGCAGCGGGAGCTGGTTCCACACCTCGACGTAGTTGTGCCAGACCACTGTCTTCGGGATGAGGCGGTTGTCGAACACCTCGCCGCGCGGCTTGAGGCTGGCGGCGAGCAACCACGCGAACGGGTAGAGGAAGGCGAGCGCCACCAGGCTGAGCAGCGTCCAGCGCACCACCTGTCCCACCGAGAAGACGCGTCGCTTCGGCTCCACCGGGGTCGGCCTGTCGGCGACCGGCAGGGCAGCGGCGGCGGCCGGCGGGACGCTCTGGGTTGCCGAATCGTGCAGGGTCGTCATGGTCGCCCGCTTTCGTAGTGGACGAGCCTGTCTCCCACCTTCAACTGGACGACGGTGATGCCCAGGATGATGACGAACAGCAGCCACGCCATCGCGGCGGCCAGGCCGAAGTTGAACTGCCTGAAGGCCACCTGGTACAGGTACACGCCGTAGAACAGCGCGGCGTCGGGAGCGCCTGAGTTCACGTCCCTGTAGAAGAGCAGGAACGCCTGGTCGAAGACCTGCAGCGCGGCTATCGAGTTCACGATGACGAGGAAGAACAGCGCCGGCGAGATCATCGGCAAGGTGATCGACGTGAACCTCCTGAACGCCGGGGCGCCGTCCACCGCCGCGGCTTCGTACAGCTCACGGGGCACGTTCTGCAGGGCTGCCAGCAGGATGACGACGCTCGATCCCACGCTCCACAGCGTCATGAGGACGATCGACGGCTTCAGCCAGTTGGGGTCCGTCAGCCACTGCGGCCCCTGGATCCCGAACCATCCGAGGAACTGGTTGATGGCGCCGGTGTTGCCGTTCAGCAACAGCAGGAACACCGACGCCGTCGCCACCGTCGGGGTGACCTTGGGCAGGTAGAACACCGTCCTGAAGAACCCCTTGCCGCGGATGACCCCGCTGAGCAGGGCCGCCAGCGCGAGCGCGATGGTCAGGTCGAGCGGCACCGCGAGCACCGCGTAGAACAGGGTGTTCGACAGGCTGGTCAGCACCTTGGGGTCGGCCAGCAGCGTCTTGTAGTTGTCGAGCCCCGCGGGCGGGGCGGTGCCGGAGGCGAGGTCGTAGTGGGTGAAGGACAACCCCGCCGAGTACGTCATCGACACCACGGTGAAGATGGCGAACCCGACCGCCCAGGGTGCGATGAAGAGGTACCCGGCGAGGGCCTCCTTGCGGTTGTACTTGCGCGGCTTGCGCCGCAGCCAGTCCAACCCCTGGCTGGTGGTGGCAGTGGCGGCCATGGCTGGCTACTTCTGCACCTGGTCCCAGGCCCGTTGCGCGGCGGCCTGCGCGTCGGCCAACGCCTGCTGGGGCGGCTTCTCGCCGGTCAGCGCCACGACGACGGCGTTCTGCAGTTCCTGGATGGTCTGCTGGCCGGCGGGCGAACTGCCGATGGACTTGTTGCCCGGGAGGATCGAGTAGTAGGTCTCGATCACCTGGTCGAAGTCGGCATTGCCCGACGGCTTCACGAACTTCTCCTTGACGGCCTTGTCGGCCACGGGCGAGCCGGTCATGAGGCCGGTGGCTATCGACTTCTTCTCCGCGACGGTCTTGGCGCGGGCCTCACCCGCCGCGAGCCAGGCCTCGGTGGAGGTGGCGTTGACGGCCCACGCGCAGGCGGCGGCGGGGTTCTTGCCGGTCTTCGGGATGGCGAACGCCGTCCCTCCGGCCATGGCGAGCGGCTTGCCCGAGGCGTCCTTGATGGCGATCGCCTCGATGCTCACCTTGTCGGCGGTGTTGCTCAGCACGTTGGGGTACCACTGGGCCCACGTCTGCACGCCCACCTGGTCCTTCACGTACTGGTTCTGGTCGCCGAAGACGTCCATGGTGTCCTTGAAGCTCTTCACCTTGGAGTAGCCGCCCTGCGCGTCGGTGAGCTCCTTCAGCCAGGTGAGGGCCTTCAGGTTCTCCGGCAGGTCGAGGGTGGGACGGCCGTCGGCGTCGTAGACGTGTCCGCCGAACGCGTTGAACCAGATGGACGCCGACCCCGGGATGTCGGGATCGAAGCCGAGCACCGACGGGTTGCCACCGGATTCGGCGTACATCTTCTTCGCCGCCTCCACGACCTTGTCGGGCTTGGAGGTGTCGAGGTCGGCGGCGGTCACTCCGGCCTTCTCCATCACGCGCTTGTCGCCGAGCAGGGCGCTGGGCTGGAAGAACTGCGGCACCGCGTAGACGGCGCCCTTGTAGGTGACGTCGTCGACGGCCGACTTGTAGTACTGCTGGGTCGGGTCGACGTCGTGGGCCGCGTAGCACTGGTCGAGCGGGATGATGAGGCCCTTCGCGGCGAACGTGGCGACTGTGTCACG
>JAEWIK010000389.1 GCA_023387135.1 Actinomycetes bacterium
CCCCCCCCCCCCCCCCCCGTCCCCCACACCCACACCCACCACGCCTGGCCGGCGGGGGCGTGGTCGTCGAGCCGCCACCACAGCGCGAGCGAGGCGAGAGCGAAGGCGACGGTGCCTGCCGTGATGATGCCGGTTCCGTCGGGGTCTAGCGCACGAACCGGTGCCTGAACCAGGAGCGGCGAATGCGGATGTTGGCTGTCCACGGACTCAACTTTATGGGAGCAGCTTTGCCCCTACCATGTGCGCCATGTCCAATGCCTCGCCAACGACTGATATCCCTCCATCGCCTACAGTGAGCTCGTTCGACTCCTGGTTCGAACTGACCAAGCGCGGGTCCAACCTCGGACGTGAGATCCGTGGCGGCCTGGTGACCTTCTTCACCATGGCCTACATCATCGTGCTGAACCCGATCATCATCGGCACGGTCCCCGACGTCAACGGCAACCTGATCAACGGCACGCCGATCTCCGATCCCGCGAACATCCCCGGCTCGATCGGCGCCGTCGCCGCTGCGACAGCCCTCATCGCCGGCATCCTCACCATCTTCATGGGCGCCTACGGCCGCTTCCCGATCGCGTTGGCGGCGGGGCTGGGCATCAACGCCGTCGTCGCCTACACGGTCGCGCAGCACATGAGCTGGACCTCGGCGATGGGCCTCGTCTTCTGGGAGGGCCTGATCATCACGATCCTGGTCTTCACCGGCTTCCGGCGCGCGGTGTTCAACGCCGTTCCCCGCAACATCCGGGCGGCGATCTCCGTCGGCATCGGCCTCTTCATCGCGTTCATCGGCCTCGTGGACGGCGGCATCGTCAGGCAGGCCGTCGGCACCCCGGTGCAGTTGGGCATCAACAACAGCCTGAGCGGCTGGCCGATCGCCATCTTCGTGATCACCCTCGTGCTGCTCATCGTCCTGTACGTCAAGAAGGTCAAGGGCGCCATCCTCATCGCGATCCTGTCCGGCACCGTGCTCGCGGTCATCGTGCAGGCCGTCCTCAACATCGCCGGCAAGTCCGAGGACAACCCCTCCGGCTGGATGTCGAACATCCCGTCCTTCCAGGGCTGGACCGGCGTCGACCTGAGCCTGCTCGGCAAGCCGCTCGCCAACCCGGGTGAGTTCTTCTTCGGTGGCTTCACCAGCGCTGTCGGCCCGATCGCCGTCGTGCTGCTGGTGTTCTCGCTGCTGCTCGCCGACTTCTTCGACACCATGGGCACCATCGTCGCCGTCGGCGCCGAGGGCAAGCTGCTCGAGGACGACGGCAACCCGCCGCACACCCAGGAGATCCTGGTCGTCGACTCCGTCTCGGCCATGGTGGGCGGCCTGTCCTCCACCTCGTCGAACACCTCGTACATCGAGTCGGCCTCCGGCGTCGGCGACGGTGCGCGGACCGGCATCGCGTCCATCGTGACCGGCATCGCGTTCCTGCTCGCCATCGTGCTCGCGCCGCTGGTCAACATGGTTCCCGCCGAGGCTGCCGCTCCGGCGCTGGCCTTCGTCGGCTTCCTGATGATGTCCCAGGTCGTGCACATCGACTGGACGAACCCGGAAGAGGGCATCCCGGCGTTCTTCGCCATCATCCTGATGCCGTTCGCCTACTCCATCACCGTCGGCATCGGCGCGGGCTTCGTGCTCTACGTCGCCATCAAGGCGGTCGTCGGCAAGGCGAAGCAGGTGCATCCGCTGCTCTGGGTGGTGGCTGTCGCCTTCCTGATCTACTTCGTCCAGGGCCCGATCCTGCAGGCAGTGGGACTGAAGTAACTCTCACCACCTGCGGCGCCGTCCAGTTCGGGCGGCGCCGCAGGCGCGTCCGGGATCAGTCGGCCCACCACAGGCACACAGCGTCCGGCCGCGGCCTGCCCGCCGCCTCGGCGGCGCCCGTCCACTCCTCGAAGCCCGCCAGCCAGGCGGTGATGCCGCCGGTCCACTCCCTGCTGGCGGGTTCGAGCTGGTCCTCGACCTCGCTCCAGGACCTGCCTGCCGCGCTCGCCCTGTCACCCGGGCAGTAGCCGGCCATCATGGCGGGCGCCGGCCGCAGGGTGATCCCGAGGTCGGCCGACAGCAGCGCCCTGGGCGAGAACTTCGCGGGCACCTGGGTACGTCCGAGGTCGAACTCGATCGCGTTGAGGCTGTGCTCGTCGAGCGCGACCGAGTGCGTCGACCATGCCTTGGCTTCGAGCCAGGCAGCCAGCAGCCGCCAGCTCGCCGTCAGCCTGGACGGAGGGACGTGCTGGCCCGCCAGCAGCGTCTCGCAGTCGTCCCGGGTGGCGGAGTCGGCGGTGAGGAGCGGTGCGTCCACCGGGCGGGCGAACAGCGGGCCCAGCTTGCCCAGCAGGCCGTGGTGCGCGGCCGGCTGTCCGAACCTGCGGGCCGCGACGGCACGCAGCAGTTCGGCATCGTCCTCCGAAGCGCCGAAGATGTCCCTGACCTCATCGACAGAGATCGCGTAGAGCCACAGCGTGCCCACGTGAGCAACGATAGGCGAAGCTCCCCGTCGGCCCCAGCCTTCTGTGGGCTTGGCATAGATTTGGCGCGTGAACCCACGAACCCGACGGCTGATAGTCAGCGGTGCGCTGTTGGTGATGCTGGCGCTGGTGGTCGTGGGGTCGTTGCTCTCGTGGGGCAACTGAGGCGAGCTGCAAGGCGCCGCGAGTGATTCTGCGCAGGCGTCGAGGCGTGGCGAGCGGGGTGGGGCCGGTGGGGAATAGACTCCGCGGCATGTCGTCCTGGTGTCGCGCGCTGCTCGCAGTCCTGGTGACTGGCGCCGTCCTTCTGCTCGCACCACCGGGCCTCGCCCGCGCCGAGTCTCCGTCCCCCACGTCGTCCCCCGCCGCGACGGCGACAGCCAGCCCGGGGGCCGACGTCGGCGACGATTCCGAGCCCGAGGATTCTCCGGACGTCGCTCCCGACAACACCCGCACGGTGATCGCCCTGGCGGGCGCGGGAGTGCTCGCGCTGATCGCCGCCTCAGTGGTGTTCCTGCGGCGCTGACTCCCTCGCCTGCGCGGCGTCGTTGAGCTCGATGGGCACCGCCCTGAACAGCGTCGGGAAGCTCACCAGCACCGAGTGGTTGGGGTCAGCCACCGGATAGACGGGCTGCGGCGTCCTCTCGGCGAGTTCCCTGAGCTCGGTGAAGTCGGCGAGCACCGTCCGTGCCGCAGTCCCGTCCCCTCCCAGCACCAGCGCGTCGAGGTCGCCGACGCGCGGTGCGAGCAGGGTGGCGACGTCGTCGGCGGCCTCGGCGAAGGCCTTCGCCGTCTGGTTGCCGCGCCTGCGGGCGTACCGCTGTTGCGACCAGCCGCCCGCCTTGGTCGTGCCCTGGACGTAGTGGTGGTCGTGCCGCCCTTCGTCGAGGGTGGCCCCGGTGAAGACTCCCACGGCGTGGGCCCGCCGGCGGACGAGGAGGGCTCCCACGGTGCGGGTGCGCTCGAAAGACTCCACCACCTCGGCCAACGGGTCGTCGACGCCCGGCAGGGCGCCCCACGTCAGGACGATCCCGGCGACGGCGCCGTCGGGGCAGGTACACCTCACACGGTCGTCTCCGGCCTCAACCACGGGCTCGCCGTGCCGCTCGGCGAAGCGTGCGAGCCATCCCCGCAGTCGTTCGGGAGGGATTCGCACTGTGCGCGTGGCGGTGGCTGTCATGACGATAGTGTGGCCCTTGCGCCCGGAGGAACAGGAGTGGTGAATGCCCGACCTCATCGACACCACCGAGATGTACCTGCGCACCATCTACGAACTCGGCGAAGAAGGTGTGCCGCCGTTGCGCGCCCGGATCGCCGAGCGCCTCAAGCAGAGCGGCCCGACGGTCTCCCAGACTGTGGCCAGGATGGAGCGGGACGGTCTCCTGACCCTGCACGAGGATCGGCACCTCATCCTCACCCCGCTGGGCCAGGACCTCGCGACGCGCGTCATGCGGCGGCACCGGCTGGCCGAACGCCTGCTCACCGACGTCATCGGGCTCGACTGGGAGCTCGTCCATGACGAGGCCTGCCGCTGGGAGCACGTGATCTCCACCGACGTCGAGCGCCGCCTGGTCGAGATCCTCAACCATCCGACGGAGTCTCCCTACGGCAACCCGATCCCCGCCCTCGAGGAACTGGGGTCGGCGCCCGCCGACGAGGGGTTCCTGGACGGGACCGAGCCGCTGGGCGAGCTGCTGGCGGACGGCGACCGTCACGAGGTGGTCATCAGGAGGATGAGCGAGGCGGTCCAGGCCGACCTCGACGTCCTGCGCGCCATGTCGGAGTCAGGCGTCAGGCCCGGTGTCACGATCGCCGCGGTCATCGAGCGCGGCGAGTTGATCCTCGCCGGAGCCGACAGCGAATGCGCCCTCCCGGTGGCGCTCGCCGACCACATCTTCATCGCCGCCAGCTAGGAGGGTGGGGCGCGTCGTCGTCCACCTGGCGGAATACTCCCGCGACGAGGGGTGTTGAGCCCTGTGCAACACCGACGAGAGGAATTCCATGGCAACCGTTGCCCTGACAGGCGAGAGCTTCGGCAGCACGATCGACACCAACGACATCGTGTTCGTCGATTTCTGGGCATCCTGGTGTGGCCCGTGCCGCATGTTCTCCCCGATCTTCGAGGAGGCGTCAAAGACCAATACCGACGTGGTCTTCGGCAAGGTCGACACCGACGACCAGCGTGAGCTGGCGGGTGCTCTCGACATCCAGTCCATCCCGACGATCATGGCGTTCCGGGGCGGCTACCTCGTCTTCCGTGAGTCGGGCGTGCTCAACCGCAAGCAGCTCGACAGCGTGATCGAGCAGGTCCGTGAACTCGACCTGGAAGCGCTCAAGGCGGAGGCCGCGGCGGCCGGACAGTGAACGCGACCGCGACAGTCTGAACCACGTGTTGAGACTCCGCGGCGCCTTTTGTGCCGTTTCGCGCCGAGAAGGCTTTGCGGATGACACGTGCTCCGATTCATGCAATACTTCTTTCCGGAGTTCCTGCCCCATCCCCCCGGGCAGGAACTTCGTCTTTGTAGGGGTGGTCCGCCCCGGCCCAGCCGGGTGTTCCCGCTAGACGCGACGCGTGGCGGGCCCAGACCTCAGGGTCGACACAGGTCGCTGGTCGAGTGCGGTTGGTGCGCCAATGAACGTTCAAAACCGGTAGTTTCGTAAAACTCTTTCGCGAGCGAACAACGCGCGCGCTGTAGGCGCGTGGCGACCGCATCGCGCCGGGCGCCTATTCCATTCCCGGTGCTTTTACACGGTCGTAACGCGGACGCCTTTTAGCCCTGCGTGCTCACCGCGCGACGTAGGCGGCGAGGTGCTGTGCGGTGAGGGTCGAGCCGCCCGCGATGAGGTCG
>JAEWIK010000392.1 GCA_023387135.1 Actinomycetes bacterium
CACCTGCACTCAGGAGCTCGAACCCAGGTGGCGTTCCACCCGCTCGACCTTGCCCGTGAGTTCGCCGGTGTGCCCGGGACGGATGTCGGCCTTGAGCACCAGACCCACGCGCGGAGCATGGGCGGCGACGGCGTCGGTGGCGGCCTTGACCACCGCCATCACCTCGTCCCAGTCGCCCTCGAGGTAGGTGAACATCGAGGTGGTCTGATGCGGGAGCCCGGACGCGCGAACGACCTCGACGGCGGCCGCGACCGCCGCACTCATCCCGCCGTCGTCGTCGACGGCGGTTCCGCCCGAGGGCGTGAGGCTGAATGCGACGATCAGTGGACTACCTCCGGGTCAGGGGGTTGGATCAGGCGGGGGCCTGCTGCGTCGACTGTCCGGTCGACAGCTCGGCGAGGTGGCCGTTGCGCTTGACCCACCACTCGAAGACGATCGTGCCGAACGGCGGGATGCTCGACGCGAGTGCCAGCAGGGTCACGATCGGGATGCCGATGCGTCGACCGCCGAGCGGGATCTCCCACTTCACGTCGTTCCACTTGAGCTGGTACGCGGTGATCAGGGCGACGATCACGAAGATGATGAAGACGGCACCGTGGGTGGCGCCGGGAAGAGCGATGGCCTCGGGGTCGTCGTTGACGCGCTTGAGGACCATCCCGACGATCAGCCACGCCCAGGTGATCGCCTCCGCCACGGCGACGAGGCGGAAGCGCTTGGCGGGCGTGCTCAGGTCGAAGAAAGACAGCATGTTCCCCATTGTGCCTGCCGGCGGGGACTTCTACGACAAAGTGTCGTAGAAGTCTCCTTCAGCGGATCTGTCAGGCCTTCGGGACGCGGACGATCAGGGCATCGCCCTGGCCACCGGCACCGCACAGTGCGGCCGCGCCGACGCCGCCGCCGCGACGCTGCAGTTCGAGGGCGAGGTGCAGGGTGATCCGGGCACCGGAGGTACCGATCGGGTGGCCGACGGCGATCGCTCCGCCGTTGACGTTGATCTTGTCCTCGTCGACGCCGAGCTGCTGGGCCGAGGCCAGGCCGACCGCGGCGAAGGCCTCGTTGATCTCGATGAGGTCGAGGTCGGCGGGGGCGATGCCCTCACGGGCACAGGCCTTGGCGATCGCGTTGGCCGGCTGCGCCTGCAGGCTGGAGTCCGGACCCGCGACGACGCCGTGGGCACCGATCTCGGCGAGCCAGGTCACGCCCAGCTCCTCCGCCTTGGCCTTGGACATCACGACGACCGCGGCGGCACCGTCGGAGATCTGCGAGGAGTTGCCCGCGGTGATGGTGCCGTCCTTGCGGAAGGCGGGGCGCAGACCCGACAGCGACTCGGCGGTGGTGTTGGCACGGATGCCCTCGTCCTCGGCGAACTGGATCGGGTCACCCTTGCGCTGCGGGATCGAGACCGGCACGACCTCGTCGTCGAACACGCCGTTCTTCCAGGCGGCGGCGGCGAGCTGGTGGCTGCGGGCGGCGAACTCGTCCTGCTGCTCGCGGGTGAAGCCGTCATTGTCGTTGCCCTGCTCGGTGAGAGCACCCATCGGCTGATCGGTGAAGGCATCGTGCAGGCCGTCGAACGCCATGTGGTCGACGAGCTCGGTGTTGCCGTACTTGAACCCACCGCGGCTGTTCGGCAGCAGGTGCGGCGCCTGGGTCATCGACTCCTGGCCGCCGGCGACGACGACGTCGAACTCACCGGCGCGGATGAGCTGGTCGGCGAGCGCGATGGCGTCGATACCCGAGAGGCACATCTTGTTGATGGTCAGGGTCGGGACGTCCCAGCCGATACCGGCCTTGATCGCGGCCTGACGAGCCGGCATCTGACCTGCCCCCGCGGTCAGCACCTGGCCCATGATCACGTATTGGACCTCCGAGGCCGGGACCCCGGACTTCTCCAGGGCGCCCTGGATCGCCACCGCACCCAGGTCGACGCCGCTGAAGTCCTTGAGCGAGCCCAGGAGGCGGCCGAAAGGAGTACGTGCGCCGGCGACGATGACCGTCGTGTTGTCAGCAGTCGAGGACATGGAAAGGAACCTCCGGGGGTGGTCGTGCGAGGGGCTACCGAGCGCCCGCTCTGTGCGCTCTACCCCTCAACGCTACCGTTGTGACATGAGCACCTCTGCATCTGACCCCAGCACTTCTGCCGGCGCGACCGCGCTGATCTCCGACCTGGTCGTCGCAATCGACCACGTCGGTATCGCCGTTCCGGACCTGGACGCGGCCAAAGAGTGGTATGCGACACACCTCGGCTTCGAGACGCTCCACCAGGAGACCAATGCCGAGCAGGGTGTCGAGGAGGCCATGGTCGGCCCCGCCGGCGGTGGCGCCGTCATCCAGCTCCTCGCCCCGCTGAACGAGGAGTCGACGATCGCCAAGTTCATCGGTCGCAACGGACCCGGACTGCAGCAGCTCGCGGTCCGCGTTACCGACGTCGACGCCGTCATGGCCCGCCTCACCGAGGCCGGCGTCCGCGTCCTCTACCCCGCCGCCAAGCGTGGCACCGCGAACTCGCGCATCAACTTCGTCCATCCCAAGGATGCGGGGGGCGTCCTCCTCGAGCTCGTCGAGCCGGCCGCCGACGCAGCGCACTGACCGATTCGACACGCCACCCGAACCCA
>JAEWIK010000382.1 GCA_023387135.1 Actinomycetes bacterium
GCTCAGGACTGCGACGGCCCCAGGCGGCGCTCGCGGTCCTGGGCCGGCGCCGGTTCCTTGAGTTCCACGAAGATCGTGTGGGTGGCGGTGTCGCCGACGTTGGTCCCCGAGTGCTCCTGGGCGTCCAGCCAGCGCGCCTGGAACGCCGGGAGGTCGACGTCGACTTCCTGAGTGCCCGAGCGGATCCGCCGCCGGAACGCGCTCAGCGTGATCATGACGCTGTCGGGATGCGCGTGTGGCCGGGTGGCGTCGCCGGGCTGGTCGAGGTACTCGAGCACCCGCACCCTGTCGTTCTCGAACACCACGTGGTACAGCCCGGGGTCGGTGCTGATCGGATCATCCATGGCGGCCCCATTCCAGGTCCGGCGACGAGAGCGCCTCGGCAGCACTGTGCTCCCCGAACGCCCTGCTGGCAAGGGTCAGCGAATTCTCGCCAAGACCCACATACTCCTACCCCTATGGGTATAAGTTGGCATTGCTCGACGACGATGTCGGGCCGCTAACAGGAGTTGAAACGCCAATGACTGCACAGATCGAAGAACTCAAGTCCCTCGCTTCCCCCGTCGTGGTCGACGCGCGCGGCGTCTCCTGCCCGGGGCCGATTCTCGCCGCGAAGAAGCAGATCGGTGGGGTGGACGTCGGACACGTGATGGAGGTCCTGGCCACCGATTCCGGCACCCTGAAGGACATCCCGGCATGGTGCCGGAAGATGGGCCACGACTTCCTGGGCTCCTTCGAGGAGGCCGGCTCGATCCACCTGTTCCTCCGCAAGGCCAAGTAGCCGACGATGTCCGACGCGAGCACAGGCGGTTCGCCCCGGATCCTGGTGTTCTCGACCATCAACATCTCCGACCCGGGCATCGACCTGGCCGGTAGCAGGCACCTGGAGTACCCCGCGACGGTCCAGACGATGGCGGTGCCCTGCAGCAGTGGCCTCAAACCCGGGTGGCTGATCCACGCTCTGGAGAGCGGTTTCGACGGTGTCTTCATCGCCTCCGACGGCGAGGAGTGCTCCTACCTGCCCGACTGCGCGGAGCGGACATCCCGCATCATCAGCGAGGCCCAGGCCCAGATGGCCGAGCGGGGGATACGCCCGGAACGGCTGAAGATGGCGGCGGTCTGTTCGGTCTGCGCCGAACCGTTCGCCAAGTACATGCGCGAGTTCTCGGAGGCACTGAAGCCGCTGAGCGCCACCTCCGCGGCCTGAGCGCCGCCAGACAAGAGAAGGCAAGGGAGAGACATGTCGAAGAAGACGATCATTGTCTTCAGTGGTGACTACGACAAGGTGATGGCGGCGTTCATCATCGCCAACGGCGCGGCCGCGATGGACGACGAAGTCACGATGTTCTTCACTTTCTGGGGCCTGGCCACCCTCCGCAAGCCAGCCAGCGGCTCCGCGGTGAACGGCAAGCCCAAGAGCGCCCTGCAGAAGGGCTTCTCGATGATGCTGCCGGCCAGCCCGGAGAAGCTGGGGCTGTCGAAGTTCAACTTCGGCGGCCTGGGCCAGAAGATGATGAAGAAGGTCATGAAGTCGGAGAACGTCATGCCGATCTCGGAACTGCTCGCCACCGCGCAGGAGCAGGGCATCAAGCTGATCGCCTGCACGATGAGCATGGACGTGATGGGCATCAGGGCCGAGGAGCTCATCGACGGTATCGAGTACGCCGGCGTGGCCACCTATCTGGGCGAGGCCGACGAGGCCAACGTCAACCTCTTCATCTGATCGGAGACGTGGCCGGCGATCCGGCGCACGCAAGCAAGCAACACAGGAGCGAGCGATGGACTACGACGTCCTGGTCGTGGGCAGTGGCATCGGCGGCATGGAGTCGTCGATCAAGTTGGCCGACATGGGCTACAAGGTGCTGCTGGTCGAGAAGGAGGCGAGCGTCGGCGGCCGGATGATCCTTCTGTCGAAGGTCTTCCCGACCCTCGACTGCGCCTCCTGCATTTCCGGTCCGAAGATGTCGTCCACCATCAACCACCCCAACATCACCACGCTGACCTACAGCCAGGTCGAGCACATCGCCAGGAACACCGACGGACGGTTCACCGCGACGGTTCGGGAGCGCGCGAAGTTTGTCGACTGGGCTGCCTGCACAGGCTGCGACGCGTGCCAGAAGGCGTGCACCGTCGCCGTACCCGACCAGTTCAACGCCGATCTGGCCGCTCGGCGTGCCGCCTACATCGCATTCCCGCAGGCAGTGCCGAAGAAGGCAGTGCTCCAGCGCGAGGGCACCTCGCCGTGCATCGGTGCGTGCCCGGCCGGCATCAAGGCCCACGGTTACGTCTCCCTGGTCCGCAACGGCAAGTACGAGGAGGCGTTCCAGCTCGTCCTGGACGCCACCCCGCTCGTGGGTACTCTCGGACGGGCCTGCTACGCGCCCTGCGAGTCCGACTGCACCCGGGTGAAGCTGGAAGGGGCGGTGCCCATCCGGCTGCTGAAGCGCTTCGCCGCCGACAAGCACTATGACGCCCACACTCAAGGCGATCCCGCAATCGAGGTCGCGGAGCCCAACGGCAGGAAGGTCGCCATCGTCGGCTCAGGCCCTGCCGGTCTCACGGCCGCGTGGCAGCTCGCCCGCAAGGGGTACGCCGTCACGATCCACGAGAAGCGCTCGACGCCCGGCGGCTATCTGCGTCACGCCATCCCCGCCTACCGTCTGCCCCAACAGGTGGTGGACGCCGACATCGCCAACCTCACCTCGATCGGAGTCGAGATCCGCTGCGACTCCGCGGTGTCCGATCCGCGGTCCCTGGAAGCGGACTACGACGCGGTCATCATGGCCACGGGCACCCAGGTCGCGACCCGTATGGACATCCCGGGTGAGGACGCGCAAGGATCCGTCACCGGACTGGACTTCCTCGCCCAGGTGGCCGACGGGACGGAGGTCGACCTCACCGGCAAGCGGGTTGTCGTCGTCGGCGGTGGCAACGTCGCCATGGACGCCGCCCGCGTGTCCTTGCGGCTGGGCGCAGCGGAGGCGCGGATCGCCTACCGTCGCACCCGCGCGGAGATGCCTGCCCACCACGTGGAGAGCAAGGACGCCGAAGCCGAGGGCGCGGTGTTCGAGCTCCTCGTCGCCCCGACCGAGATCATCACCCGCGACGGCGCCGTCGTCGGGATCCGGCTGCAGAAGATGCAGCTCGGCACGCCGGACGCGTCCGGCCGCCGCAGCCCCGAGCCGATCCCCGCCAGCGAGTACACCCTGGACTGCGACCTGGTGATCTCGACCATCGGCATGAGCCCCGACTCGAAGCCCTTTGCGGCGCTCGCGGACAAGCGCGGCCGCATCACCGTCGACCCGATGACCCTGCAGACGACCATCCCGTTCCTCTTCGCCGCCGGAGACGTCACCGCGGGAGCCACCGACATCACCCGCGCGATAGGTTCCGGGCGCCGCGCGGCGCACATGGTTGACCGCTGGCTCACCGGCCAGCCGCTGGACGGCTTCACTGCGCTGGACGACCGGCTCGAGACGATCCCCTCGGAGAGGGTCCTGGCCCGCCAGACCGCGTTCGGCCATCGGCACCCGGTCAGTGGCGACGTCACGCTGGTGAAGAACCCGCGCGACTTCAGCGAGATCGAGGCGCCGCTCAGCGAGGAGCAGGCCCGAGCCGGAGCCGGCTCGTGCCTCGACTGCGGAGTGTGCTCCGAATGCCAGGAGTGCGTGAAGTCGTGCCCCGCGTTCGCGATCCGTCTCGATCAGCGCGACACCGTCCGCGACGTCGAGGTGGGAGCCGTCGTCGTCTCCACCGGGCACAAGCTGTTCGCCGCCGACCTGAAGCCGGAGTACGGGTTCGGGCAGTTCCCGAACGTGATCACCGGGATGCAGATGGACCGCCTGCTCGCACCCACACGCCCGTTCAACACGGTTCTTCGACCCGGCGACGGCAAGGTGCCGGAGCGCATCGCCTATGTCTCGTGCACCGGTTCCCGGGACAAGACCGTGGGCAACCCGCTGTGCTCGAAGTTCTGCTGCATGTACTCCATCAAGCAGAACCAGTTGATCATGGGCGCCCTGCCGTTGGCCGACGTCACGATGCACTACATGGACATGCGCGCCGCCGGGAAGCGGTACGAGGAGTTCTACACCCAGGCCAAGGACATGGGTGCGCAGTACATCAAGGGACGGGTCTCCCGGATCACCGAGGAGGAGAACGGCGACCTGCTGGTGCGCTACGAGGACATCGAGCGCGGCGGTGGCATCGTCGAGGCGTCCTACGACCTCGTGGTGCTGGCGGTCGGCATCCAACCGAACCGTGACGTCGAGCGGCTTTTCGGTGGCACCTCGCTCGGCCTCGACGAGTACTACTACGTCGCCGAACCCAGCGCCGAACTGAACCCGGGGCAGACCACGATTCCAGGCGTCTTCGTCGCCGGTACCGCCTCGGGCGCCAAGGACATCGTCGACACGATCCTGCACTCGGGAGCGGCTGTGGCCCAGGCCGCCGCCCACCTCGAGCACTACCACCACACCGAGGAGGCGCTGGTATGAGCCAGGCGGAAACCCCCGAGCCCGCCGCGGGCGGCCAGACCGGGCGTCGGATCGGTGTCTACATCTGCCACTGCGGCGGCAACATCTCCGACTACGTTGACGTCGCCGCCGTCCGGGACGCACTGAAGGACGAGCCCGGCGTCATGGTGTCCGAGTCGCCGGTGTTCGCCTGCTCCGACGGCACCCAGCACGACATGATCGACGACATCCGGGCGCAACACCTCGACGGGCTCGTGGTCGCTTCCTGCTCGCCCAAGTTGCACCAGGTCACGTTTCGCAATGTCGCGAAGCGTGCCGACCTCAACCAGTACGCCTACACGCAGGTGAACGTCCGTGAGCAGGACTCCTGGGCCCACCCGCACGACAGGTCGGGTGCCACCGAGAAGGCGATCGGCCTGGTCCGGGCCGGAGTGGCGAGGACCCGCTTGTCGGATCCGCTCGAACCGCTGGTCATCCAGACCGTCTCCCGGGCGCTGGTGGTCGGCGGCGGGATCGCCGGTCTCCGTGCGGCCATCGGTCTCGCCGACGTCGGCATCGAAGCGGTCCTGATCGAGCGTGAGGCGACGTTCGGTGGCTGGGTCGGCACGTTCGGTGCCACCTTCCCGGACGACGCCTCCGGCGCGGGGGAGGTCGCCGGCCTGCTCGAGCAGATCAGGCAGCGACGCGACATCACCACCTACACCAACGCCGAACTCACCGGAAAGTCGGGCACCTTCGGGAACTACGACGTCGAACTGACCCTGCACCGCAACGGGTCGGACAAGACGCTGAACGTCAACGTCGGCTCGATCATCGTGGCCACGGGCTTTGACTCCTACGCCCCCGGCAACGGCGAACTCGGCTACGGCATCGAGGGTGTCGTGACCCTGCCGGAGTTCAAGCAGCTGTTGGACGCCTCGCCTGCCGGCCGGCTCACCCACAAGGGCCGCCCGGTCCGCTCGATCGCCTATGTCTACTGCGTGGGCTCCCGGCAGGAGGCGGGTGGCAACGAGTACTGCTCGAAGTACTGCTGCACCGCCACCATCCACGCGTCCTTGCAGGTCGGCGCCGTCGACCCCTCGATCCGGCAGTACCACCTCTACCGCGACATTCGCGCCTACGGCACCAACGAGCTGCTCTACAACGCCTCGCGGG
>JAEWIK010000385.1 GCA_023387135.1 Actinomycetes bacterium
GTCCGAGTCCGCTGCGCGGCTTGCTGTTCATCAGGCCGATTCCCTCTCCGGTAGAACTGCTCCGCGGCGCGCGATCTCCTCCGCCGCCGCGAGATACGCCTGCGCCCCGGCGGACGCGGCGTGGTAGGTGATGACCGACTGGCCGTAGCTCGGGGCCTCCGACACCCTGACCGAGCGCGGGATCACTGTCTGCAGGGTCTCGGCGGGGAAGTACTCCCGCACCTGGTCGGCGACCTGGGACGACAGCCGGGTGCGGCCGTCGTACATGGTGAGGATGACGGTGGAGAGCCGGAGGTCGTCGTTCATCTGGCCCTTGACGAGGTTGATCGTCCGCAGCAACTGCGTGACGCCCTCCAGCGCGTAGTACTCGCACTGGATGGGGATCAGGATCTCGTCGGCGGCGACGAGCGCGTTGAGGGTGAGCAGCCCGAGGGACGGCGGGCAGTCGATGAACACGTAGTCGAAGCTGTGGCGCTTGGAGAAGTCGCGCAGGACGTGGAGCAGCCTGCTCTCGCGCGCCATGACAGGGGCGAGGCCGATCTCGGCGCCGGCGAGGTCGATGGTCGCGGGGAGGACCCACAAGCCCTTCGCCTCGGGCGACCGCTGGACGAGCGACGCGATCGGCGTCTGGTCGGTCAGCGCCTCGTAGGTGCCGGGCACGCCCTCGCGGTGATCGATGCCGAGGGCTGTCGACGCGTTGCCCTGGGGGTCGAGGTCGACGACGAGCACCCTGAGGCCGCCCAGGGCGAGGGCCGTCGCGAGGTTGACCGCGGTCGTGGTCTTGCCGACGCCGCCCTTCTGGTTCGCGATCACGAAGGTGCGCGGGTGGGTTGGTCGCGGGAGGACCGGCGTTTCACGTGAAACATCGTCGAGGTCGTCGGGTTCGAGGGCCGCGTCGGACCCGAACTCAGGCTCGTCGAAGGCGACCCGCCGCGGAGTGGACGGGGGAGTGATCGACACAGACAGCTCCTACGGACGTCGTTTCACGTGAAACAGGAGGATATCGCTCGTGGACCGGGCGTTCGGGCTAGGAAACGCGTTCGACGACGATCGCCCACGTCGACTCGTCGGTTCCGGGGACGGGGAGTTCGCTCACGCGGGCACTCACCCGTGCGCGTCGCAGTTCGGGCGCAGCCTCCTCGACCTCGGCGGCCGCCGAGCTTCCCTTCATCGCAACGAGCCGACCACGCCGGGACACCAGCGGGAGGCACCAGCCCAGGAGGCGGGGGAGCGGGGCGACGGCCCGGCAGGTCACCACGTCGTAGGACGACCTGTGGTCCTCCGCCCGTCCCCTGATGACACCGACGCGCGAGCCCAGGCCCAGTTCGTCCACCGCCAACGTGAGGAAGTTGTACCGGCGCAGCAGCGGCTCGAGCAGCGTCAGCGTCAGATCGGGTCGCAGCAGGGCGAGCGGGATGCCCGGCAGGCCGGCGCCGCTGCCCACGTCGACGACCGTCGAGCCGTGAGGAATGAGGTCCACGATGGCGATCGAGTTGAGGATGTGGCGGTCCCACAGCCTGTCGGCCTCGCGCGGGCCCACGAGACCCCACTCGATTCCTCGACTTGCCAATATGTCGACATAGCGCTTGATCGCCTCAGGGTCCGGCCAGGCGGGTGCCGGGCCGGCCGACGCCCCAGGCCCGGTCACCGGCTCAGGGGCGGCCGTCACGCTCAGGCCTTCGGCAGGATGACGACGCGGCGGTGGGGCTCGTCGCCCTCGGACTCGCTCACCAGGCCGGCGGCGGCCACCGCGTCGTGGACGATCTTGCGTTCGAACGGGTTCATCGGCGCGAGCCGGACGGGCTCACCGCTCTCCTTCGCCTCGGCGATGGCTGTCGCGGCGAGGTCCTGCAGCACCTTGCGGCGCTTGTCCCGGTGGCCGGCGATGTCCAGCATCAGCCTGCTGCGGTGGCCGGTCTCCGTCATCACCGCGAGCCGAGCCAACTCCTGCAGCGCCTCCAGCACCTCGCCGTCCTTGCCCACGAGGACATTCGCGTCGGTGATCACCGAGACGTGCGCCCGGCCGCCTTCGCTGTAGGTGTCGATGTCGCCGTCGAGGTCGGCGATGTCCATCAACTCTTCGAGGTAGTCGGCAGCGATCTCGCCCTCGTTGTCGAGCGCGGTCTCACGCTTGGAACGTGACTCTCCGGTCTCGGCGACCTCGTCGGCCTCGACGACGTCCGCCGGATCGGCCACTGTGTTCTCACTCACTGTCATTACTCCTTGTCGGCCCGGGGTAGAGCCGGCCGCGTTGCAGGGATCAGGACTTGCGCTGGGCGCGCGGGTTCCGCTTGGGCTGTTGGCGCTGGACGACGGTCCGCTTCTCGTCGGCGGACACCTCGCTCACCGCGGCCGTGGCGGGGGACGAGGGCGCCGGCCTGGTGCCGGTGGCGCTCGTCCGGGTGGTGTTCTGACGGGCCACCTTGGTGGGGTCGTAGTCGGCGGCCGCCGCCGGACGCTTCTTCGTGCCACGACGCTTCGCCACGATCTCGTCGGGGTCCTTGCCGCGAGCGCGCATCCGCTCCTCCCAGTCGACGTAGGCGGGAGTGTTGGGCGCCGGGTTGTTGTGGATCAGGAAGTACTGCTGGCCCATCGTCCACAGGTTGCTGGTCAACCAGTACATGAGCACGCCGATCGGGATGTTCACGCCGCCGATGGCGTACATCGCGGGGAAGAGGTACAGCATGAGCTTCTGCTGCTGGGCCATCGGGCCGGTGAGGGCCTCCGGCGGCATGTTCTTGCGCATGAGCTGCATCTGCGTGACGAACAGCGTCACCGTCATGAGGACGATCAGGACGATCGCCAGCGTCTGGGTGGCGCCCCACGACGTGACCGGCCAGAACGTCCCGGAGATCTGCGCGCCGAACAGGCGGGCGTGCTGCAACGACGCCACCAGGGCGGGATCGTTGGCGAAGACGCCGAGCGGATGCACGCCGGGCCCGCCCGCACGCGCGGCGCTGTTCAGCACCCAGAACAGCGACAGGAAGATGGGCATCTGCAACACCAACGGCAGGCAGGACGCCATCGGGTTGACGCCCTCGTCCTTGTAGAGCTTCATCGTCTCCTGGCCGAGACGCTCCCTGTCGTGGCCGTACTTCTCCTGCAGTTCGCGCGTCTTCGGCGCGAGCATCTGCATGTTGCGGGCCGAGTTGATCTGCCTCACGAAGAGCGGGATCAGCGCCGTCCGCACCACGACCGTCAGCAGGATGATGGCCAGGCCCCAGGTCCACCCCGAGTCGTAGTCCATGAACCTGCTGAGCACCCAGTGGAAGGCGACGAGCACGCCGGAGACAGCCCAGTACAGCGGCTGCATGATGGTGTTGAAGAAGCCCCCGATGTCGCCCCACAGGTCGAGCGGTATCAGCAACGGCAGCAGATTCACTGTGTTCTCACTTCACTAGGCCGGCTGCGTGCCGGAGGTCTTGAGGGCCTTGGCGGCCTGTTCGGCTTCCCATTCTGCGGCGGCAGGGGTCCCCGGGACGGGGTCGTAACCCCCGAGCGACCACGGATGGCAGTGCGCCAGCCGCTTCGCCGCGAGCCTGGTGCCTTTCACCGCTCCGTGCACCGTCACTGCTTCGAGCGCGTACGCCGAGCACGACGGGTAGTACTTGCACACGTTTCCGTACAGCGGGCTGATGACCAGCCGGTAGGCCTTCAACAGGGCGATCAGCACGTACTTCATGAGGCGAGTCTCCTCACGCAGCCCGCGAGCGCCGAGCGGAAGTCGTCACCGAGATCGCCCGCCGCGGCCGGCGGAAGCGCCCGCACCACGATGTCCACCGGAAAGCCGAGGGTCTCCAACTCGCCCGCGGCGAGGTGCCGCAGCCTGCGCTTGACCCGGTTGCGCACCACCGCGCCGCCGACCGCCCGGGACACAACAAAGCCCGCCCTGGACGGCGGTTCCGTCCGGCGACGGGCATGCACGACCACGCAGGGACGACCGACGCGTACGCCCTGGCGCATCGTTCCTCGGAAGTCCTCGGGCGTTCGTATCCGGAACGCGGCTGGCAGCACCGGTATCAGCCGGCGAGGCGGACCCGACCCTCACGGCGACGGGCGGAGATGATGGCGCGACCGGCGCGCGTCCGCATGCGGAGGCGGAAGCCATGGGTGCGGCTACGACGCCGGTTGCTCGGCTGGAAAGTGCGCTTGCTCACGCGAGTGCTCCCCTGATTACAGTTCGACGGACAGATGCGCCCACGTGGACGCACGGGTGCCGCGACAGCGACTTACCAACGATACGCGCCAGTTCCCGCCAGCGGCAAACCGGACGAGCGCACCAAAGGGTTCGTGCCCGGCTGTCGAGACGACACGCCGACAGCAGACGCACAATTCCTGAGAAAGGTTTGCAACCCCCGTGCGCGCTCGCTACGTTGCTCAGTGCCAACGGGACGAGCCGAAAACTCGTACCCTGACCCGTGCACAGTCTGTGGACAACGCTGTGGACACCAGCAGCGACCGAACAGGCCATGCGTGAGGGGAGACATGTCGACGCCAGGTGAATCACCGGTCCCGGTGACCGGAAACGAAGCCCTGGACAAGGCGTGGGCACACATCTGGGAGAACTCCGAGGCCTCGGCCAGGGGATGGCTCGCCAGCACCCGTCCCGTCACCCTTCACGAGTCGCTCCTCATCCTCTCCGTCGCGAACGAGTTCACCCGCGACTGGGTCGAGTCGAGGCTCCGCAGCACGCTCGAGGCGCAGTTGTCGGCGTACTTCTCGCGGCAGATCCAGCTCGCCATCACCATCGATCCTTCGGCGACGGCCCCCACCCAGCCGGAGGCCCCGGCGCCGGAACCCGTCGTACAGGCGCCCAGCGTCGCCGCGACCTCCACGCCGTCCCCGTCGCGCACCATGGGTCGCGGCTCCGACAGGCTGAACCCCAAGTACTCCTTCGAGACCTTCGTCATCGGCGACTCGAACCGCTTCGCCCATGCCGCCGCTGCCGCGGTCGCCGAGGCGCCCGGCAAGGCGTACAACCCGCTGATGATCTACGGCGACTCGGGCCTGGGCAAGACCCACCTGCTGCACGCCGTCGGCCACTACATCCGCAGCTACTACGACCGCGTCCGGGTGAAGTACGTGTCGACAGAGGAGTTGACCAACGACTTCATCAACGCGATCTCGGAGAACCGCACCGCCGAGTTCAGGCGCGCGTACCGCGACGTCGACGTGCTGCTGGTCGACGACATCCAGTTCCTGCAGGACAAGATCCAGACCCAGGAAGAGTTCTTCCACACCTTCAACACCCTGCACACCGCCGAGAAGCAGATAGTGCTGACCTCGGATCGTCCGCCCCGCTCGCTGGTGGCGCTCGAACCCCGCCTGCGCAGCAGGTTCGAGTGGGGGCTGATGACCGACATCCAGCCGCCGAGCCTGGAGACCAGGATCGCGATCCTCAGGAAGAAGGCGACCGCCGAGAACCTGTCGGCCAGCCTGGACGTCCTCGAGTTCATCGCCAGCCGGATCCAGACCAACATCCGCGAGCTCGAGGGTGCGCTCATCAGGGTCACTGCCTTCGCCAGCCTGCAGCGCCAGCCCGTCGACCTCGGAGTCGCCGAGTTCGTCCTCAAGGACCTGATCCCGGAGGGGTCGGAGACCACCATCACCGCCGGCATGATCATGAACGAGGTCGCCTCGTACTTCGACGTCAGCGTCGACGACCTGTCGGGCCAGAGCCGCACCCACGTCCTCGTCACCGCCCGGCAGATGGCCATGTACCTGTGCCGTGAGCTCACCGAGCTCTCGCTGCCCAAGATCGGCCAGGCCTTCGGCGGCCGCGACCACACCACCGTGATGCACGCCGACAGGAAGATCCGCCAACTCCTCGGCGAACGCCGCAGCGTCTTCAACCAGATCACCGAGCTGACGAACCGCATCCGCCAGTCGGCCGCCCGCTGACCCCGTCTCCCATTCCCGGACGGCGCTCGCCGGCCCGGAACCACCCGTCAACCGCAGGCTCGATCTCCGGGAATCTCTGTGATTCGGGCTGTGGATACGTCGGGTCGGCTGTGGACAGCGCACCGGCGACCACGCCGGCCCCACAAATCCTCCCCGTGTGATTTTTGGTTGTCCACAAGCGTCACCCACAGGCGACACGCGACCCCACCAGCCCAGCGACGGGTTTTCCACCGAATTCACAGCCGCTATGACGATGACGAATTGAAAGATTGCCCATGACCTTCAAAGTCACTTCCTGCACATCATGGGGACAACACCCAAAGCAGCCGTCCGAACCACTCGCGCCTGCCCGACGCCGGTCAGTCAGCATCGATATGATCGAGCAACCAGACGAGTGAGGAGCAAAGGTGAGGATCAGACTCGAGCGAGACGTCCTGGCCGAAGCGGTGCAATGGGCGGCGCGCAGCCTGCCCACCCGTCCCAGTGTTCCCATCCTGGCGGGGCTGATGATCAGGGCGGCCGCCGGCGAGGTGGTGCTGTCGAGCTTCGACTACGAGACCTCCGCCCAGATCACGGTGAAGGCCGACGTCGCCGATGAGGGAGTGGCGCTGGTCTCGGGCCGCCTGCTCGCCGACATCGCGCGCTCGCTGCCGAACAAGCCCGTCGAGTTGTCGTCCGACGCCACCAAGGTCGAGGTCGTGTGCGGGACGGCGCGGTTCACGCTGCAGACGCTGCCCGTCGCCGACTACCCCGCGCTGCCCACCATGCCGGAGGCGACAGGCGCGATCGCCAGCGAGGACTTCTCGAAGGCAGTCAGCCAGGTCGTGGTGGCGGCCGGCCGCGACGAACTGCTCCCCGTCTTCACGGGCGTCCGCATGGAGATCGAGGGCGAGACGCTGTCGCTGCTCGCCACCGACAGGTACCGCATGGCGCTCAAGGAGCTGCCGTGGAACCCGCGCAACACCAGGGCCGACGGCGCCGCGCTGGTGCCGGCGCGCGTGCTGGCCGAGACCGCCAGGTCGATGACGTCAGGCAACGAGGTGACGCTCAGCCTGTCGAGCGCCGCCACCGGTGACGGGCTGATCGGCTTCGAGGGGACGGGCGCCGCCGGCGTCCGCGAGATCACCACGCGCCTGCTGGACGGCGAGTTCCCCAAGGTGCGCCACCTCATGAACGTGCAGGCGACAGTCACCGTGAGGGCCAACACCGCCGAGGTCGAGGCCGCCGTCAAGCGCGTCGCCCTGGTCGCCGAGCGCAACACCTCGCTGCGCATGCTCATCGGCGACGGCTCGATCACCCTCGAAGCCGCCACGGGTGACCAGGCGCAGGCTGTCGAGGCCCTCGAAGCCGTCGTGGTCGACACGACGGGCAGCGGGCTCACCATGACGGCCGCCGGGTTCAACCCGCACTACATCTCCGAGGCCCTCGCCGCGCTGGACGCCCCGTACGTCCAGTTCTCGTTCACCGCCCCCGGCAAGCCCTGTCTGCTGATGGGTCTCGACGAGATCGACGGCGACCCGCGCGAGGACTACCGCCACGTCATCATGCTCATGAGGTTGCCGGCCTGAGCCTTCTCGCCGGGCCCCGCCTCAGTGGAAGGGTGAAGCCGTGTTCGTCACCCACCTGAGCCTGGTGGACTTCCGGTCGTACCCTGTCGCCGACGTCGCTCTCGACGCCGGCGTCACGGTCTTCACCGGACGCAACGGCCAGGGCAAGACGAATCTGGTCGAAGCCGTCGAGTACCTGGCGACGCTGGGTTCGCACAGGGTCGCCACCGAGGCGCCGCTGGTGAGGTTCGGCGCCGAGCGCGCGCTGGTGCGGGCGAGAGTGCAGGCGTCCCCCGAGGACACCAGGCAACTCCTGCTCGAGGTCGAGATCACGCCGGGCCGCGCCAACAAGGCGAGCCTCAACAAGTCGCCGTTGAAGCGGCCGCGCGACCTCCTCGGTGCGCTGCGGGTCGTGCTGTTCGCGCCCGACGACCTGGCCATGGTGAAGGGCGACCCCTCCGAGCGCCGGCGCTTCATCGACGAGCTCATCACGTCCCGCTGGCCGCGGCTGGCCGGGGTCAGGGCCGACTACGACAGGGTGCTGCGGCAGCGGTCGACGCTGCTGAAGTCGCTCTCCGGCCGCGGGTCGCGGCAGGTCCCCGCCGAAGCCGCCACCACGCTGGACATCTGGGACGAGTCGCTAGCCAGGCTGGGCGCCGACCTGGTCGAGGCGCGGCTCGCCACCCTCGCCGACCTTGAGCCCTTGCTGGAACAGGCGTACGCCGACATCGCTCCGACGAGGAACCACGCGACGGCCGCCTACAAGTCGGCGGTCGCCGTCGAGCCGCACCACACCCGGGACGAACTGGCGGCCCTCCTCGTCGAGCTCATGCGCGCCCGCAGGAGTGACGAGCTCGCCCGCGGCGTCAGCCTGGTCGGCCCGCACCGTGACGACGTCGTCCTCGCCATCGGCGACCTGCCGGCCCGGGGGTACGCGTCGCACGGCGAGTCGTGGTCGCTCGCGCTGGCGCTCAGGCTCGCGTCCTTCGGCCTGTTGCGCGCGGACGGCGTCGAGCCGGTCCTCATCCTCGACGACGTGTTCGCCGAACTCGACGAGGTGCGCCGCGAGCGGCTGGCCGAGACCGCCATGACCGCGCAGCAGGTCCTGATCACCGCGGCCGTCGGTGCGGACGTCCCTTCCGGCCTCGAAGGCGTGCACTTCACGGTGACGGCGGGGGAGGCCCCGCGTCCCGTGACCGGCGCGGACGACGGGCCCGAGGGGGATGATGGGGCATGACCGAGCACGACCCCGAAGGGCTCGACGTCGCACGGCAGATCGCCAAGGCCGCCCGCGGCGGCTCGCCGGCCCGTCCGCGGCGCACCCGTCCGGTGGACGCGCGCAGCGACGGCCTGGAACCGCTGGGCGAGCTGCTGAAGGACGTCATCAACGGCCAGGGCTGGTCGACGGAGGTCAACCTCCACCACCTGCTGGGACGCTGGGCGTCGCTCGTCGGCGAGGTGAACGCCGCGCACTCGGCTCCCGAGACCTACTCGGACAAGGTGCTCACCGTCCGCGCCGAGTCGACGACCTGGGCGACGTCGCTGCGGCAGATGGCACCCCAACTGGTGGCACGGCTCAACGAGGCGCTCGGCCAGGGCACAGTCGAGCGGGTCGTCGTCGTGGGACCGACGGCGCCGAGCTGGAAGAAGGGACGGCGTTCGGTGCAGGGCCGCGGCCCGCGCGACACCTACGGCTGACCGGCAACCGTCGGACGGGCTGTGGGCGTCGCCGACCTCCCTTCGACGTGGTGGCATATGTCTGGGAGTCCCGCGAGCGCCCTGAAACCCGTCCACGGCCAGTCAAGGGCCATCCACGCCTGTCGGAGCCCCGGTTTTCCGGCCATGCGCGCTAGAATGGCGCTGTTGCAATACGGAGCCGCCACCGGGTCGTCTGTGGCGGCCACGTCATGTGTGAGCCCACTTCCGAAGGGATTTCCGAGTGTCCGAAGACACCAGGGTGTCAGCGTCCTCTGCCGCTCATGTCGCCGAAGGTAGTTACGGCGCAGACGCCATCAAGGTTCTCGAAGGTCTCGAGGCCGTGCGCAAGCGCCCCGGCATGTACATCGGTTCGACGGGCGAGCGCGGTCTCCACCACCTGGTGTACGAGGTCGTCGACAACAGCGTGGACGAGGCGCTGGCCGGCTACTGCGACACGATCATCGTCCGCCTGCTGCCGGACGACGGCGTGCAGGTCATCGACAACGGCCGCGGCATCCCCGTGGCGATGCACCCGACGGAGGGCATCTCGGCGCTGACCGTCGCGCTGACGAAGCTGCACGCCGGCGGCAAGTTCGGCACCGGCGGCTACAAGGTGTCGGGCGGCCTCCACGGCGTCGGCGTCTCGGTGGTGAACGCGCTGAGCACCAAGCTGATCGTCGACGTCAACCTCGACGGCTACCACTGGCGGCAGAGCTTCCACCTGGGCGACCCCACCGAGGAATTGCAGCGCCTGGAGCAGGTGTCCGACACCGGGACGACTGTCACGTTCTACGCCAGCCCCGACATCTTCGAGACGACCACCTACTCCTTCGACACCCTCGCGACGAGGTTCAGGGAGATGGCGTTCCTCAACAAGGGCCTCACCATCACCCTCATCGACGAGCGTCCCGAGCACGCCGACGATCCCGACACCGTCGAGACCGAGCAGGTCCGCGAGGTGACCTTCAAGTACGACGACGGCCTCATCGACTACGTGAAGTACCTGACCGGCACGAAGGAGGTCATCCTCCCTTCGGTGATCGCTATCGACGCCGTCGACGACAGGATGAGCCTCGAGGTGGCGATGCAGTGGAACACCTCCTACAACGAGAGCGTCCACACCTTCGCCAACACCATCAACACCCACGAGGGCGGCACCCACGAAGAGGGCTTCCGCGCGGCGCTGACCACCCTCATCAACAAGTACGCCCGTGCGAACAACCTCCTGAAGGAGAAGGACGACAACCTCACCGGCGAGGACATCCGCGAGGGCCTCACCGCCGTCATCTCGGTGAAGCTGTCCGAGCCGCAGTTCGAGGGGC
>JAEWIK010000042.1 GCA_023387135.1 Actinomycetes bacterium
GTCGGGCTGCCTGGTGTCGGTGTTCCCGCCGCTGCTCGCCGACTACCTGCGTCGCCACGGCCCGCTCGACACCGGCGCTGCCGACGACGAGCCGCGGCCCGGCGGCTGGCGGGACCGGCTGCCTCGCGGCGTCGACGCCTCGGAGTACGCGGCTCGCCTCGCCTCTCACTGGAGGAGCGAGGTGGCGGCGCTGAAACATGAGTGGGAGGACCACCCCGACGCCGCCCACGCTGCGCACCTGCTCGAAGCGATGCACGCGGCGGGGGCCGGTCCCGCGGAGGTCGCCGCGGTGCTCGCCAACGTGCGGGTGAGCGGGGACGATGCCGCGGCCTCGGCCGCCGTCGCCGCCTGGTCGGCCGTCTACCGGGCCATCGCGCGCCACGACCTCGACGGCGCGCTGGCCGAACTGGACGAACGGCGCGCCCTCATCCCCGACGCCGACGGCTACCTCACCGCCTTCAAGGCCCACCTGTGCTTCCTCAACGGGCGGGCGCTGGAAGCCGGGCCCATGCTGGACGGCGCCCACCCGCACCTGCGGATCTGTCGGGAGGCCATGTCGGGGGTGAGGGCCGAGAACCTCATCGCTGCCGGGCTGACCGCCCAGGCCCTCGACCTGCTGGCGGATGACGAGGTGACAGACCCCATGCTGGAGGGTCATCATCGCGTCTGCACCGGACTGGCACGGGTGCTGGGGGACGACGTGAAGGGGGGCGTCGACTGGGCGCTCGATCACCTCGCCGACGCCGTCGAGTCGCTCGACTCCAGCCTCATCGACGGGCACGCCTACACCGCCGCGCTGGGGATGACGCTGATGGGCGCGCTCGACGACCTCGATGATCTCGTCGACATCGTCTTCAGGTTCCCCGGCACGACGACGCTGCAGCGGCACTACCGCGCGGGCCTGTTCTCCCTCGCGGCGATCGTCAAGGCGTGGGAAGGCAGGACGGAGCAGGCGGCGAGGCTCGCCACCCAGGCGTCGGCCCTGACGGCGGGCGTCGGGCCCTACCCCGGCATGCTCGTCGAGCTCGACTCCTACCTCGACCCGGAACTCCCCTGCGGGGGCCTGTGGGACATCGTCGAGGAGAGGTTGTCGCACGGGTACCTGGCGGCGGCGGTGTTCGGCGCCGTCCCCGCCGTCGAACGGCTCGTCGACCAACCGAGGGTCGCGGCAGTGGTGGCCGCCGGCGCCGCGTCGGAGAGTGCTGTCGTCCGCGCCCTCACCGGGTACATAGCGGCGGTGGCGGCTGGCGACAGCGACGCGCTGCTGGCGAGCGCCGGCGAGTTGAGGTCGGCCTGCGGGCCGGTGTACGCCATGCGGGCGTTGATAGCGCGCGCCAGGCTGCTGCGCGGTGGGGGCGACAACTGCGCGGCCGCGGCGCAGGTGGACGAGGCGTGGCACGAGGCGGGCGACCTGGGAGGGCACTGCCCCGGGCTCTTCGTGACCTTCAGCGCCGCCATCGAGCTCACCCCGCGCGAGCGGGAGGTCATCTCGCTGGTCGCCCGCGGCCTCAGCTCGATAGGGATCGCGAGCGAGGTCGACGTCACCCGCCGGACCGCCGAGACCCACACCTCGGCGGCCTATCGCAAGATCGGCATCCGCAACCGCAAGGAACTCTGCGACGCGCTCGGCACCTGGCTCGTGGTCTAGGAGACTGCCGGCCTCAGGGCTCGCCGGCCCGACGCCGGGGGTGCACGGGCCCCCGGCTCGTGCGGGGGGCAGAGGCGGCGGAGGCCCGTGCTCACTGGCTCCGGTGGGCCGTCAGCCGCCCTCGCCGCGCTCGGGAGGAGGGAATGCGCGGCGCCGGAGCGGCGGCCGGTCCTCATCCCTCGCGGGGACCAGCCGCCGAACAGCGGCACAACTCTGCACGGCCTCCCCGCGCGATTGCCGTCTGAGAGCCTCAAACTGCGGGTGCGGGATGCGCCGGGTACGTAGTGGGCCCGCGGCGTCCGTGTAGTCACGACGCGCCAGGTGCGTAACCGCGCGTCGTCGAACCTGCGCAGGCCGAGCCCGATCCGGCCTCAGGCGTTCTCCGCCACGCGCTCGTCGCTCTTCAGCAGGCGGTGGACGCTCTGGTGCGAGATGCCCATGAGGCGGCCGATGTCGCGGACTGTGAGCTCACGCGCGGCGAGCACCTGGGCGGCCTCGCGCCGGGCGGTCTGCGCGGCCCGGGTGGCGCTCACTGCCTCGTCCTGGCGCTCGGCGGCGGTCTTCGCCCACTCCCTGTACTCGTCGGGGAGTTCCACGTCGACGTCCACCACGAACGAGTCGGGGGGCAGGTCGAGCCTGGCGGCGATCGCCGCCCGCAGCTTCTCGGGGGCCTGTTCGAGGCGCTTGCAGCGTCCCCTGAGGTCGCCCTCCGGCCAGGTGAGGATCCACCAACGATCCGAGTGTTGGGCGGAAACTATCACGTGCCTCATGTGTCACCTCTGCCATTCGTCTCGTCGGCGAACCAGTCGAGGTGTGACCGTAACCGGCGCTCGTGGCGATCTGAGCGGTCGAGAGGCGCAACTCAGTAACAGCGGTGGGTCAACTTAGTAATTGGAGGACGAGCACAACCGGTTTGGGGTCTCCCTGAGTGACAAAAGTGGCAGGTTCGGGTGCTCGGCACCGTCATCGGGCCTCGGCCCGACCGCCGTCGACGAACCGTCGCCGAGATCAGGCGAGAGCCGTCGACCTGTCGTACCGCCGGCTGACGTCCGCGCACGCCTCGCAGACGGTCTCCGGGATGATGCCCGCCCGCATGAGGAGGCCGAACAGCCAGCAGCCGAGGCAGAAGTTGGCGAAGGCCTCGAGACCCGAGGCGAGCACGATGATGCCCAGCAGGATCCCGGCGCCGAGGGCGTTGCCGGTGGTGAACCAGACGATCGCGGCGGCGCCCGTCACGACTGTGCCGATGGCCTGGGCGAACCGCTTCGGAGGTCCGGGCACGAGGATCGGGCCACCCCACGTCCTGTTGAGCCGCGGCGCCACGACGAGGTTGGCGAACCTGCCGAGCGGGCTGAGCTTCGGCCCCCAGCCGAGCCGCAGGGCGAAACCGGCGAACAGCAGGGCGGTGATCCAGTACCAGCCCGTCAGCAGGGTCAGCACGGAGAGCGCGAACACTCCCGCAGCGACAGTGCGGGCCGTCCATTCGTTCACGGGGTTGGGGAAGCTGAAGAAGGTCTTCGGCTTCCTGACGTCGCCCAGGGGCGTGGAGTTTGTCATGGAGTTCCTTGTCGATGATGAAGGTCGTGGGGTCGCGGCGGCGCGCAACTGACTGCGAAAACGAGGGGGTGCGCGAACGGGATGCCCGAAGCACGTCAGGGACGTGCCGGCCAGCCTGTGATCAGCGGCGACAACAGCGACAACAGCGCATCGGCTGGCTCGCCGGGGCGAGAGCGGCCGTGGGAACTGTCCTCTGCATGCCGCAAGACTACCGGCCGAATCGGGGAAGCAGAAGGGGTAGTTGAAGCGTTGAGCATCCTGCACCCATTGCGCCGACAGGGAAGAGCCAGACGTGACAGACCACATCCTGCGTACCTACGACTCGATCCTCGACCTGCTGCCCGACGAGGAGAACCCCACTCCGCTGGTCAGGCTTCGCCGGGTCGGAGGCTTCGAGCACGCGGTCGTGTACGCGAAGCTCGAGTGGTACAACCCCTTCGGCGCCGTGAAGGACAGGGTGGCTGCCAGCCTCGTCCGCGATGCGGAGGAGCGGGGAGAAGCCCTCGAGAACCTCGTCGAGCCCACCTCCGGCAACACCGGGATCGGGCTGGCCCTGATCTCGAACGCCCGCAACTACGGCTTCTCTGCGACGCTGTCGCGTGAGATCCCGGCGGAGAAGCGGGCGGCGCTGCGGCTGTTCGGAACCGACCTGGTCGAACTCGACGACGCCCTCTGCCCCATGCCCGGGCAGCCCGAGGGCGCCATGCAGCGCGCGGAGGAACTCGCCCAGCGTCCGGGCTGGAAGCAGCTCAACCAGTACCGCAATCCGGCGAACCCCGAGGCGCACTTCCGCACCACCGGCCCTGAGGTCTGGCGGCAGACCGAGGGGACCGTCACGCACTTCGTCGCGGCGCTCGGCACCTGCGGGACGATCACCGGGGCAGGGCGTTTCCTGAAGCAGCGCAACCCCGGGGTCAAGGTGATCGGCGTCCACCCGGCCGAGGGCCACGACATCCCTGGCGTCCGGAGCCGCCGGGCACTGGCGGTGACCGACTTCTTCACCCCCGACGAGTACGACGGCCTGGTCGAGGTGTCCGACGAGGACGCGTACGGGATCTGCCGCCGGCTGCACGTCGAGGAGAGCATCGTCGCGGGGCCCAGCAGCGGTCTCGCGCTCGCGGGCGCGCTGCGTGCGGTCCCCGACGAGCCGGGTGTGGTGGCGGTCGTGATCTTCCCGGACAACGCCTTCAAGTACCTGTCCTCGTTCCGCAGGCACCTGCCCGACCTGTTCCCGGCCGAGCCCGCCGTCGAGGTGCCGGCCGCCAACCCGTTCGCCGAGCACCTGCAGGCTGCCTTCGACCTGGCGAAGGACGGCCCCGACGTGATCGACGTCGCGGAGGCGAAGCGGCTGCTGGACGCGGGGGTGCCGATCGTCGACGTCAGGAACCCCGGCGAGGTGGCGAGGGTGAGGATCCTGGAGAGCACCAACCTGCCCTTGCCGGACCTGTCGTCAGGCAGCGTCGAGGGGCTGCCCGCCGACAAGGACGCGCCGGTCGTCACGATCTGCGCGGCAGGCACCCGTTCGCTCTATGCGCTCCTGCTGCTCAAGGCGCAGGGCTACCGGGACGTCAAGAGCGTCGCCGGCGGCATGGGGGCGTGGGTGTCGGCGGGGCTGCCCGCGGCCTGAGCGGGACGCCGGGCCGGCGTCAGCGCTCGCTCGTCGTACACCCGGGCGCCACCGGCTCTCCCGCCAGCCGTGCCTTCGTCCAGGAGACGAGGTCGGGGATCAGCGGCGAGTCGGCCTCGACGAGCGGGACGTGGTCGAGCCCGGCGTACACCCTGTAGTCGACCTGCCGGCCGGCGGCGCAGAGCGACCTGACGAAGCCGTCCTGGGCGGGCCTCACCACGAGGGAGTCCGCGCCGCCCTGCGCGACGAGCAACGGCGCCGTGATGCTGGGCGGGGGAACGTTCTCCGCCAGCCTCGCACCGAGCGGCCCGGTCGCGGGATCCTCCGCCAGGATGTCGGGGTCGCGCGACATCCCGAGCATGACCAGCACCGACACCGCCGTCCCCGGCTCGGACAGGCAGCGTTCGGCCATCGCCCTCACGGCGGTCTCGGCGCCGGGACGCAGGTACTCCCTGTACGTCACGTCGGGATAGGCGGCGGCCAACCCCGACATCACGAACGAGGCGAAGATGCTTCCCCCTCTGACGGTGGGCAGCCCCGCCACCAGCCCCGGGAGGTTGCTCGCCGGAGCGAGCGCCGCCACCCCCGCGAGCGGGACGTCGGGGGCGTAGCTGGACGCCAGCGCGCCCGTCCACAGGGCCGCACCGCCGCCCTGGGAGTGTCCCCAGGCGACGGTCTGGTCCGACAGCCGGGCGTCGGGGAGTTGGCGCGCTGCCCTCACGGCGTCCAGCGCGGCGCGGGCGGCGTCCTGGCCCACGAGGTAGGCGTGCGGACCCCTCGTGCCGAGACCGATGTAGTCGGTGGCGACGACCGCCCAGCCCTGGTCGATGATGCGGGGCAGCACCATGAGGGCGCCCGACTCGAACGGCTCGGCCAGGAGGGAGGGAGCGCAGTTCTCAGCGACGCCGGTGGTCCCGTGCGTCCACTCGATCACGGGATGCCGGCCGGCCGACACCGGCTCGACGACGATGCCGCTGGCGAGCGCCGCCGAGCCGTCGCCGCGGGTGCTCGTGTAGAGGATCCGCCAGGCACGGGCGTCGGCGGGCACCTGCCTGGTGAACGGCTCGTAGCTGACCAACTGTCCGGGCGCCTGCGGAACCTCGCGCGGCGCGGCGTAGAAGTCGTCCACCACCGGAGAGCCCTTCTGCAGCGAGAGGCTCACGGTCGCGGCGGCGACGGCCGTCACCACGGCGACCAGCGCGCCGATGCCGCGTCGCCAGCGTCCCGTCGTGGCC
>JAEWIK010000063.1 GCA_023387135.1 Actinomycetes bacterium
GTGCGGATCAATCTGGGGTTGATTTCGCCGGATGTGAACGTGTTTTGGGATCTGGCGCCGCATGATCTGTCGATTCTGGATTTCGTGTTGCCGGGTGGGTTGCCGTCGGGGCAGGTGCTGGCGACGGGGGCTGATCCGTTGGGGACGGGTAAGGAGTGTGTGGGGTTCGCGACGCTGCCGTTGGCTGGTGGGGGGATCGCGCATGTGCATGTGAACTGGTTGTCGCCGACGAAGATCCGCCAGTTCGTGGTGGGGGGTTCGCGTCGCACGTTGGTGTGGGATGACTTGAACCCGATGCAGCGGGTGTCGATCTTCGACCGGGGCGTGGAGGTGTTGGGCCGTCCGGACGACCTGGCGGAACGGTCCCAGGTGTCGGTGTCGTACCGGTTGGGTGATATCACGGTGCCGGCGTTGAAGGAGAAGGAGGCGTTGTCGTCGATGGTGGAGGAGTTCGCCGCGGCGATCGTCGACGGCCGGGCTCCGGTGACCGATGGCAGGGCCGGGTTGCGGGTGTTGCGGGTGTTGGACGCGTTTGACAGGAGCCTGGCCGCTGGTGGCCCGGTGCCGAGCGGGATGGGGGAGTGAGTGTCATGGGTGTGCCGTTTCTTGATCTGAGGGCGCAGTCGGCCGAGATCGCCGCGGAGGTCGAGCCTGCGGTGTTGGAGGTGTTGCGGAGTGCCGGGTTCGTCGGCGGCCCGCACGTGGCCGCGTTCGAGCAGGCGTATGCCGGGTTCGTCGGCGTGCGGCATGCGGTGGGGGTCGGGAACGGCACCGACGCTGTCGAGTTGGCGTTGCGGGCGGTGGGGGTGGGGCCGGGTGATGAGGTGATCATGCCGGCGAACACGTTCATCGCGACCGCCGAGGCCGCCTCCCGGATCGGCGCTGTCCCGGTGCCGGTCGATGTGGACCCGGTGCATTTGTTGATCGACCCGGCCGCTGTCGAGGCGGCGGTCACCGACCGCACCCGGGCGATCGTCCCGGTCCACCTGTTCGGCCAGGTCGCCCCGGTGGAACTGCTGCAGCCGATCGCGGACAGGGCGGGTATCCCGATCGTGGAGGACGGCGCCCAGTCCCAGGGCGCCACCCGCCACGGCCAACCCGCCGGCAGCCTGGGTGTGATTGCTGCGACGTCGTTCTATCCGGGTAAGAACCTCGGCGCCTCAGGGGATGCGGGGGCCGTCACCACCGACGACGACGACCTCGCCCGCCACGTCAGGCTGACCGCGAACCACGGCTCGATCACCAAGTACCACCACGAGACCATCGGGATGAACTCCCGCCTCGACGCGATCCACGCCATCACCCTGACAGCGAAACTCGCCCGCCTCACCCGCTGGAACACACTGCGGCAACAAGCAGCCGACCGCTACACCCAGCTGCTGGCAGGCATCCCCGGCATCACAGTGCCGACCTCCATGCCCGGCAACAGCGACGTGTGGCACCTGTACGTCATCCAGACCGACAACCGCGACCGGATCCTCGACCACCTCACCCAGGCAGGTATCGGCGCCGGACTCCACTACCCACAACCCTGGCACCTCACCGACGCCTACACCCACCTCGGCCACCACCCCGGCACCTGCCCTGTTGCCGAACACGCAGCCAGCCGCATCCTGTCCCTGCCCATGTACCCCCACCTCACCACCGACCAGCAACAACAAGTCGCCGACACCCTCCACACAGCAGTCACCGCCGGAGCGTCGGTGGCGCGTTAGCCGCCGGACGGAACTGCGATGAGCACGAAGCGCCCCGGCGGTGCCGGGCCCCACGTCCTGGTCATCGTGCAGAACCTGCCGGTCCCGCTCGACAGGAGGGTGTGGCTGGAGTGCCAGGCTCTCGTCGCGCGCGGCTACCGGGTCAGCGTCATCTGCCCGAAGGGCCCCGGCGACCCTGCCAGGCAACATCTCGACGGCGTCGACATCTACAAGTACAAGCCGGCGCCCGAGACCGACGGGCTGCTCAGCTTCGCCTGGGAGTTCGCGTACAGCTGGGTGCGGACGGCAGTGCTCTCGCTCAAGGTGTGGGCGCGCGGCAGCTTCGACATCGTCCAGGCGTGCAATCCGCCGGACACCTACTGGTTGCTGGCCAGGCTGTGGCGTGCCCGCGGCGTGAGGTTCGTGTTCGACCAGCACGACCTCAACCCCGAGTTGTTCCTGTCGCGGTTCGGTGAGCCCAGCGGCGGGCTGCCGGCCGCCGAGTACCGGGGCCTGCTCTGGCTGGAACGCCAGACCTACAAGGCCGCCCACAGGGTCATCTCGACCAACGAGTCGTACAAGGCGATAGCCGTGCGCCGCGGCAACCGGAAGCCCGAGGAGGTGACAGTCGTCCGCAGCGGGCCCGACACCAGGCAGATGCGCCCCGTCTACCCCGAGCACCCGCGCCCCGCGGGCGGCATCAGGCTCGCCTACCTCGGCATCATGGGCCCGCAGGACGGCGTCGACCAGGCGGTCAGGGTCGTCGACGAGCTCGTCAACAAGCGCGGACGCGTGGAGGTGACGGCGACCCTCATGGGGTTCGGCGATTCGCTGGAGGAGCTGAAGGCGCTGTCGAGCGAACTCGGCCTCGACTCCCACATCACCTTCACCGGCAGGGTCGACAGGTCGCAGATCGCCGAACACCTGAGCGCCGCCGACATCGGCCTGTGCCCCGACCTCAAGACGCCGCTCAACGACGTCTCCACGATGAACAAGACGATGGAGTACATGGCCTACGGCTTGCCGTCGGTGTCCTTCGACCTCGTGGAGACCCGCGTCTCGGGAGCCGACACCGTGCTCTACGTGCCGTCCGGGGACATCGGTGCGTTCGCCGACGCGGTCGAGAGGCTGATCGACGACCCGCAGCTGCGGATCGAACTCGGACGCAGGGCGAGGCAGCGGGTCGCCGCCGAACTCGACTGGCGTCCGCAGGCCGAGGCCTACGTCTCGGTGTTCGACGGGCTGTCGGGGTTCTCGCAGGACGGTCCCGCCGTGCCGGACGACGGCGCCGCCAGCCAGACCGACCCGCAGGGGCGGCGTTACGTCGACCTCGACGACGCCGCCGAGTTCGGCAGGTACCTCGCCGAACGCAGGGCCCGCTGACGACGGCTCCCCCGGCCCGGCACGGCGCCCGCCACCGGCGAATCCCGTGACCGGGAGGGGTAACGTTGCCTACCCCCACCCCTCGGTTTCACGGCTCTGCGGTGATACTGTTCGGCTACAACACGTGTGGGGGAATCGCGTCGTTGCCGCTGTGCTGAGCCGAGCGTCTGGGGAGGGGTCTCGGGCAAAGCACCATCAGTCGCTGCCGGCGTAGCGCCCCCACCATTGAGAGTTCGGGGGGACTTTCATGCGAGACCATCGCACGAGAATCGTCAGCGGCGAGCAGGGGTCTCGATACTCCGGCGGTCGTTCGGCTGCACGCACGAGCGCCGTGGCGCTCCGCCGGTTCGGCATCGCCGCTGTTGCGGTCGCCCTCGGCTTCGTCCCGCTGGTGGCGCAGCTTCAGACTGCCGACGCCGCCGAGATCGTCAGCAGCGCCGGCCAGCCCGTCGAGCCTCCGACCGATCCCGAGCCTTCGCCGGTTCCCGGCGCTCCCGCGCTCGACACCGCGCCCACGCAGGTGTCGTTCAGCGCCGTCGCCGGCGGCACCTGCCCCGCCGTCCAGTCGCTGTCGATAGTGACCTGGGGCAGCGCGGAGACGACTTGGCGGGCCACCGCGAGCGCGAGCTGGGTGCACCTGTCGGCGACTACAGGCACCACTCCTTCACAGCCGTCGGTCACCGTCGACTGCACCGGCCTGTCGGTCGGCGTGCACGCGGCCACCGTGACAGTCACCGACACGGCGGGCGTCACCAACTCGCGCACCCTCGCGGTCCGCGCCGTCATCAACCCCGTGTCCCCCGTCACTGTCGCCACCTGGAAGGACGGACGGGCCGGCGCGCTCTCGGTGTCCACCGACGACGGCTACTCCTCAGGCTTCTCCGAAGAGGTGGCGAACGGCGTCAAGGGCACCTTCGTCATGAACGGCCTCGAGCCGCCCGCCGACTACCCGGCCATGTTCGCCGCCGGCATGGAGCTCGGCTCCCACCTGCCCTACCACCTGTGCACGCTGCCGAGCCGCAGCACGATGATCTCGTGGATGACCGGCAGCATCGACGCCGTCGCCAAGGCGACCGACTCGCCCAACGACGTGACGACGCTGGTCTGGCCCTGCGGCGTCCGTGACATCGAGAACGGCGTCACCGCGTCCGAGTTCTTCCAGTTCGCCCGCGGCTACAACTTCAACCAGCTCGAGGAGACCACTCCCTTCGACTGGATGAACATCAAGAGCTACAACTCGCACAACACCGCTCCCGAGCCGCCCGCCGACCTGAAGACAGTCGTCGACGCGGCCGTCGCCCAGGGCAAGTGGGCGAACATCGTGCTGCACTCCGAGACCAACGACGACGGCGCCATCGCCTACTCCACCAAGAAGGACCTCTGGGTGGCACCGATCGGCACCGTGGGCAGGTACATCGAGCAGCGCGACCGCACGGTCATCACGAACTTCACTGCCGCCGCCGACGCCCTGCACTTCGACATCGGCCGCGTGGGCCTGCCCGCTGTGCAGGAGCGCGACGTCAACGCCTTCATGAAGGCCTCCGACACTGTGACCTTCAAGGTCGACGTCACCGACTACGGCTACGCCACCGGCGTCGTCGTGGGCGGCACCTCGCTGCCCTTCAAGGTGAAGGTCGAGAACGGACGGCGGATCGCGTCCTTCTCGGCTCCCGTGTCGACGACGTACGCCGCGGCGACGGTGCAGGTCGCCCCGACGGCACCGCCGGAGTTGCAGCTCGGCTCGTCCTCGCTGGCCTTCCAGGCCGTGCAGGGCACCGCCGCGGCCGACCAGACTGTCGCCATCGCGAATGCAGGCGGCGGCTCCCTGCAGTGGACGGCGGCGGCAGACGCCTCGGCGAGCTGGCTCTCGGTCTCGCCCGCCTCGGGCACCGGCAACGGGACCCTGACGGTCCACGCCGACGCGACGAACCTCGCTCCCGGCACCTACAAGGCCACCGTCACCGTCAACGCGACCGGCGCGGTCTCCAGCCCGGCGAGCGTCGCTGTCACGTTCGTGGTGACCCCGCAGGGGGTCAAGGAGTACCAGCTCGACTACCCCGATCGCGCGGCGCTCGTCGCCGACGGCTGGGACTTCCAGGCACGCACCGCCGCGGGCGCCGTCCGCGACACCGAGCAGGCCTCCGGTGACGTCGTCGGCTACAGCACGGGTGGTCTCAGGATCCCCGTCAGCAGCGGCGACCTCTGGGGCACCGCCAACAGCACCCGCAACAGCCTGTTCAACAACCTTCCCACCGACTGGTCGAGCGTCCAGGTGTCGTTGAACTTCGCCCCGACGGCGAACTACCAGCAGGCCGGCCTGCTGGTCTACGGCAACGACGACGACTACGTCCAGATCACCCGCAACTACAACAGCGGGCGTGGCGGCTCGGGCATCGTCATGGTGCGCGAGGCAGGCACCAGCGTCACCACTCCCGGCCAGGCGCTCCTGACCCAGACGTCCCTGCAGTTGCGGTTGGTGCGTGGCGGCGGCGTCATCACCGCCTCCTACTCCGCCGACGGCGGCACGACGTGGACGTCGCTCGGCACCACGACCCTCGACGTCGCCAACCCGCGGGTCGCCCTGGTGACTGGGGCATCGACCTCCGGCACGCCGATCGCGCTGTTCAGCCACCTCGTGGT
>JAEWIK010000091.1 GCA_023387135.1 Actinomycetes bacterium
CCCGGCGTGGCGGGGATCGGCGAGAAGACCGCCGCCTCCCTCGTGGCTACCTACGGCGACCTCGAGGGCATGCTGGCCGCGGCGGGCGAGGGGAAGCTCTCCCCCATGCTCGCCCGGCGACTGGCCGACGCGCTCGACTACCTGGGGGCCGCCCGCGCCGTGGTGACCGTCGCCGACGACATCCCGCTGCCCAGCTACGACCTCACGCTGCCGGACGGCATCGCGCAGCCGGAGACCTTCGCCGCCCTCACCGAGTCGCTCGGGCTCGGCGGCAGCGCCACCAGGCTGGCTCAGGCCCTGTCGGGACGCAGCACGTAGACGGCGGCGGACGCGACGAGGTTGGCCCAGCGCCCCGAGACCGGGATCGGGTCGCCCGAATCGCTGAGCGGGATCGTCCGCTCGACCCGCAGCCCGACCTCGTCGAAGAGCACGTGCAGGTCGACCAGCGTGGTGAAGCGCAGGTTGGGGGTGTTGTACCAGGCGTAGGGAAGGTCCTTGCCCATGGGCAGGCGGCCGCGCAGCAGCCGCAGCCGGTGGGCGTACCAGCCGAAGTTCGGGACCGACACGATCAGCCGCGAACCGATCCTCGCCATGTGCCGCAGCACCTCCCCGGGGCGACGCAGCGTCTGGATCGTCCGCGACAGCACCACGACGTCGTACGACGAGTCGGCGAAGTCGTCGAGCTCCCTGTCGATGTCGAGCTCGATGACCGGCACCCCGAGGCGCATGGCAGCCAGCACCGACTCGGGATCGATCTCGACGCCCGTGCCCGTGCAGCCCTGCTCGTGCATGAGGTGGAAGAGCAGATTGCCCGAGCCGCACCCGAGGTCGAGCACGCGGCTGTCCCGTGGCACGAGCCCGGCGACGAGGGCGAGGTCCTTCCGCAGGCTCATCGTCCCGCCTCTTCCAGCGCCCGGTCGAGGAACGTCCTGACGGTGCGGTGGTACTCGGGGATGTCCAGCAGGAACGAGTCGTGGCCCCACCGCGAGGGGATCTCCCGGAAGCTGACGGGTTGCCGGACGTGTTCGAGTTCGCGGACGATGCGGCGCGAGTGGCTGGTGTCGAAGCGCCAGTCGGTCTCGAAGGAGAGCACCAGCCAGTTCACGGGCAGCGCCGCCACCTTGCTGAGTGCGTCGGGGCCCTGGAACGGGTCGAAGTAGTCCATGACCCGGGTCAGGTAGAGGTAGCTGAGGGCGTCGAAGCGCTCCAGGAACACCTGCCCCTGGTGGTCGAGGTAGCTCTCGACGGCGAAGTCGACGCCGAAGCCGGGGCCCTCCACAGCCCGCGGGCGGTCGTTGGGCTCGCGTCCGAACTTGGAGTCGAGGGCTTCCTCGGACAGGTAGGTGATGTGCGCCATCATGCGGGCGATGGCGAGCCCCACGGCCGGGGTGACCCCCTGCTCGGCGTACCGGCCGTCAGCGAAGAACCTGTCGGTCATGATCGCCCGCCTCGCGACGGCGGAGAACGCGATGTTCTGGGCGGTGAGCCTGCTGGACGCCGCGATGACGAGCGCGTTGGCGACCTCGGAAGGATGGTCGAGGGCCCACTGCAGCACCTGCATGCCGCCGAGCGACCCGCCCAGCGCCGCCAGCAGCCTGTCGATGCCCAGGTGCTGGACCAGCGCCCGATGGACGTTCACCAGGTCGGTCATCGACAACAACGGGAAGTCGAGGCCGTACGCCTTGCCGGTGGCGGGATCGATGCTGGAAGGCCCCGTGGTGCCCTGGCAGCCCCCCAGCAGGTTGGCGGAGATGACGAAGAACCTCGTGGTGTCGAGCGGCTTGCCCGGCCCGATCAGGTTGTCCCACCAGCCCGGACGGGTGGCGCCGTCGTGGAAGCCCGCCGCGTGGGCGTCCCCGGTGAGCGCGTGGCAGACGAAGACGGCGTTGTCGCGAGCGGGGCTGAGGGTGCCGTAGGTCTCGTAGGCGACATCGACGGGGCCGAGCGTCGCACCGGAGGACATGCGCAGCGGCTCCTCGGCGGTGAAGAGCCTGACGTGCAGGGTCTCGGTCACGCCGACCGAGCCGGCGTCCGGCGCCGCGACAGACATGCTTGCCTCCTTCCGCTGTGCTCTCGACAGACTAGGTGGTCACGCCGCCCTGGCCGGGCGTCGTCCGAATCGGCGGGGACGGGTGGTGTCTGCTCCCCGCGGCGCCCCGTGGAAGAATGAACCGACGAGCAGGAGGACTGATGGCCGGATTGAAGGACAGGCTGCGCAGCGATCGCGTGACGGCGATGAAGGCGCGCAACGAACTGGCGAAGAACGCGCTGGCCATGGCGCTGACGGCGATCCAGCTCGAGGAGGTGTCGGGCGAGGTAGCCCGCGAACTCAGCGACGACGAGGTGCTGCGCGTGCTCACCAGGGAGGTCGCCAAGCGGAAGGATTCCGCCGAGGCCTACACGCTGGGCAAGCGTCCCGAACTCGCCGAGAAGGAACTCGCCGAGGCCGAGCTCCTGCAGGCGTACCTGCCGGCGGCCCTCACCGAGGACGAGCTCGACGCCCTGGTCACCGAGGAACTCGCCGCTGCCGCCGACAGCCTGGGCGACAAGCCGACGATGCGCCAGATGGGCCAGATCATCAAGGCGGTCAACGCGCGTGCCCAGGGACGGGCGGACGGCGCGACAGTCGCCGCGAAGGTCAAGGCCGCGCTGAGCTGACCTCGCGGGCGGGGGTGTACCGCCTGAACGCGGGCACCCGCCAGGCGACCAACAGGACCACGAGGACGACGAGCACGCCGCCGAGCGTTGCAGTCGGCGCCGCCCCGAGGGGTTCGGCGACCAGGCCGTGGGCGACGTCGGCGAGCCTCGGCCCGCCCACGACGACGACGAGGAAGGCGCCCTGGACGCGTCCCCGCACCGAGTCGTCGGTGGCCTCCAGCAGCATCGACTGCCTGAAGGACGCCGACGCGATGTCGGCGGCACCGGCGACGGCCAGCATGGTGATCGCCACCAGCAGCATGGGGAGCCGCCAGGCGGGCGCCAGCCAGGACGCCACTCCGAAGCCGGCGATGCCGACGCCCCACACGACGATGGACGCGATCACCGCGATGCCCTGACGGGTCACCCGCGAGTACCAGCCGGAGAAGACGCCGCCCAGCATCGACCCGAGCGGGATGCCCGCGAACAGCCAGGCGAAGGCGAGCCCGCCGCCGGGCGGGTCGCCGAAGGCGGTGTGGGCGAGTTCGGGGAACAGGGCGCGCGGCATCCCGAAGAACATCGCCACGACGTCGAGCACGAAGCCGACCAGCACCACGACGTGCCCGCGCAGGTAGGTCACGCCTTCGACGATCGACTTCAACCCCGGTGAGCCGACCCGGTTCTCGACAGGCATCGCCGCCAGCGCCAGGACGGCTCCCAGCGTCGCCAGCAGCGTGACGGTGTCGATCAGGTACAGCCAGGACAGGCCGATGACCGGGATGAGCATGCCGCCGACGAGGGGCCCGGCGATGGCCCCTGCCGTCATGACCGTCATGTTGAGCGCGTTGGCGGCGGGCAACTGCTCGGCAGGCAGCAGCCGCGGCAGGATCGCCGTCCGGGTGGGCGAGTTGATGGCGAAGAACGCCTGCTGGACGGCGAACAACCCCAGCAGCAGCCAGACGTTCGTCGAGCCGAGCGCGGCCTGCAGCCAGAAGCAGCCGCTGGTGAGGATGAGCCCGACCGTCGTGATGAGCAGCAGCGTGCGCCTGTCGACGTGGTCGGCGAGCGCGCCGCCCCACAGCCCGAAGACCACCAGCGGCACGAGGCCGAACAGCCCCGTCAGCCCCACATACGCCGACGAACCGGTGATCGCGTAGATCTGCGCGGGGACCGCCACGACAGTCAGTTGAGCGCCGATGACAGTGATGATGCTGGCGATCCACAGCCTGCGGAAGCTGTCATTGCGCAAGGGGGTGGTGTCAGCCAACATCCCCCTGAGCCACGCCATGCGCCCGGAGCTTACGCCCTTGTCACAGAGGTCCCGCGCGTCGTATCGCGGGTGAGCCGAACGCGGCCCCGGCGGCGCGCGAGGTGGGCGCCGTCCGGCAGGATCCGCCCGCTCGCGTCGCGTCACCGTGCGGTGACAGTTCGCCTAGGCTGAGCGGGTGCCCGAACTCCCCCTGGAAGCGATCCTGCTGCTGGTCGGGGCGGCACTGCTGGCGGGGGTCGTCGACGCGGTGGTGGGAGGCGGCGGGCTGATCCAGCTCCCTGCCCTGCTGATCGCGTTCCCCGGGGTGCCGCCCGTCCAGTTGCTCGCCACCAACAAGGTCGGGTCCATCGCCGGCACGTCGATGGCGAGCGTGACGTACTACCGTCGCGTCCACCCCGACCTGAAGACGGCGATCCCGCTGGCCGCCGCGGCTTTCGCCGGTTCGGCGGGCGGGGCGCTGGTGGCGTCGAGGATCCCGAGGGCCGCCTTCGACCCGATCGTGCTGGTGGCCCTGCTGGTGGTGGGCGCGTACGTCGTGTTCAAGCCGGAGGTGGGTCGCGTGGAGGACCTGAGGCTGGACGGCAGGAGCCACTACCTGTCGGCCGTCGCCATCGGCGCGGGCATCGGCTTCTACGACGGGGCACTCGGCCCTGGGACAGGATCGTTCCTCGTCTTCGCGCTGGTGGGCTGGCTCGGCTACGCGTTCCTGGAGGCGAGCGCCAAGGCGAAGATCGCCAACTTCGCCACCAATCTCGCGGCGCTGGTGATCTTCGTCCCCCAAGGCGCCGTGATGTGGAAGTACGGCCTCATGATCGCCGGTGCCAATCTGGTCGGGGGCTACCTGGGCGCCCGAGTGGCAGTGGCAAGGGGCGTCGCTTTCATCAGGGTGGTGTTCATCGTCGTCGTCGTGGCGCTCGCTCTCAAGATCGGTTTCGACGTCGCGACGCGCGCCTAGGCTGGTCGTGCAGGCAGCCGAGCGAGAGGTGTCCCCCATGGTTCGCAAGCTCTACTACGGCCCCGTCGTCGACGTGTCGTTCGACGGTGCGGTCTGCCGCCACGCCGGGGAGTGCGTCAGGGGCATGCCGACGGTGTTCGACGTCCGCAAGCGCCCCTGGATCGATCCGGGGAAGGCCGCCGACGACCAGCTCGCCGCGACCTTGCGCGAGGTCGTGGCACGCTGCCCGTCCGGCGCCCTGCAGATCGAGGAGCACCCGCTGCCCGAGTAGCCCGCGCCCGGCGTCAGGCCGGACGCGGGACGGGGACGCCTGTCAGCGCCAGAAGACAGCGACCAGGACGTTCACCAGGGCCATGCCGCCGGCGGTGTGGAAGAACGGCATCGCGTTCTGGCCCTTGCGCTGCTTGTACGCGGCGACGGCGGCACCCACGACGGCGATCAGCGCGATGGCCAGCTTGAAGCCGATCTTCATGAAGTTGACGTCCTTGTCGGCGGCTTCGGCGATGCCGACCAGCGCGATGCCCGTCACGAGCTGGGTGAGCGCCCCTCCGAGCAGCAGCGCGGTGTTGAAACCGTTGCGCTGTCGCATCTGGACGAGGAACACACCGACTATCGTCGCCATCCCGAGGAAGTGCAGCGTGAGCACAACGAGGTGCAGGATCTCCATGACGCTCTCCTTTCTCCGCCGACCTTAGCCGTCTCCGGGTCACAGGTGCGGAAGCCGCTCGGGGTGGTGAGCGTGGCAGCTGCGCGGGCGACGCGTGGGGATGGAAGGATCGTCGCCGTGACAGACGTGACAGCACTGGCTGCGAGCATCGACGAGGAGTTGCGCGCGAGGTCCGTCCCCGAACGTGCCGCCGGCGAGAAGGCGTACCTGAAGAGCGACCTGTGGCATTACGGCGCGTCGGTGCCGGTGATCAGGTCGGTGGTGCGGACGGCGACGAAGGCGGCGGCGCTCACCCATGACGAACTCGTCGAACTGGTCGAGTCGTTGTGGGACGAACCGGTCCACGAACGGCGGGCTGCGGCGGTCGAGGTGCTGGAGGCGCACTGCCGCCTGCTGGTGGCGGGCGACATCGGGCTGCTGGAGCGGTTGCTGCGGGAGTCGCGGACGTGGGCGCTGGTGGACTCCCTCGCCGCCTCGGTGGTCGGCCCGCTGGTCGAGCGGGAGCCGGCGCTGGGGGCTGTGCTGGACCGCTGGGCCGGTGACGACGACTTCTGGATCAGGAGGTCGGCGCTGCTGGCGCTGTTGATCCCGCTGCGCCAGGGCGGGGGCGACTTCGAGCGGTTCGGCAGGTACGCCGACGCCATGCTGGACGAGCAGGAGTTCTTCATCCGCAAGGCCATCGGTTGGGTGCTGCGGGACACCGGCAAGAAGCGGCCGGACCTGGTCTTCGAATGGCTGCTGCCGCGGGCGGCCCGCGCGTCGGGGGTCACTGTCAGGGAAGCCGTCAAACCGCTCAGGGAGGACCACCGTGCAGCAATTCTCGCAGCCCGCTAACCCCGTGCGGTGGCGTCCGCGCTGGGCGGTCGTCGTCGCGGTGGCCGGTGTCGTGCTGGGCGCCTTCGCGCTCGGGGTCGGCCTGTTCTTCGTCATCTCCGACCTCGTCGAACGCGGCGACCCGTTCGACGGGCTGGTGGCTGTCATCGGCGGGATGATCGGGACACCCGGCCTGCTGACGGCGCTTCCCTTCGCCGTCTTCCTGGCCCGCCGCGGCGGCAAGGTGCCCTTCTTCCTCGGCCTCGGTGTCGTGGCGGTCGCCGCCCTCTGGCTCCTGCTGGGCGTCGGCCTGCGCCTGTTCTAGCCGCTGCTCCCCAGCGGGGCGCTCCCTTCGTCGATCCCCGGGCCCACCTCGACCGTCGTCCGGGGATTCGCATCCTGGCCGGGTTTTTCACCTTCGTGAGCCACCGCCTGTGTAGTGGGTCGTCCCCCATCGGTGCCCCGCTTCTCCTCTATGGCACGCATGCGCTCTCTCCGTTTACGACGAAGTGCATTAACCGTTCGTTCGAAGTCCGACCGGAACATGGAACGATGCCCCAAGATGTAGAGCAACAAGACTCCGGCTCCGCTTGTCTGGCTGAAGGCCACCGTGCCCAAATCTGAAAGATCCGGCGGTCCGCCAAGGGCGTACTGTCCGAGACGGAACAGATTGTCCACAAGTGTGAATCCCGCGATCAGGGCGACGCCCCACACCGCGCCGACCTCAAGAGCTGCAACGACCCGAACCCGGCGTCGTAGCGAGGGAGGAAGGATTCTGGCCCTTCCCCAGTCGCTCCAGAACACAGGAGGACGACCTAGGAGGATCACGGCATAGGCGATGAACAGAGTGGCGATTATCCCTGACGTGAACATCAGGTGCTGAGCAAACCTATCGGTCACTCAGCTAGTGTGCCCAGCGCCCGGGTCGTTCGCAGGGCAAAACCGGTCTTCCCGAGGTGAAGACCGGCTTTCCGCCCAACCGTAAGCCTTTTGGCGTCCACGCATGAAGCAAACACCACCGACCCACCGACCGCGTGAACGCTGTCGACGAAGCCAAGCGGCCAAGCGCGCCGTCACGTCCTGCGCGCACTGTGACCGCCCCTCAACGAGAGCCCGCCCGCGCTGCGAGCGCGCCAACTCTGCTGCAAGTGTCTGACGGCCACCGCGGGTCCCTGAGAGCCTGGCGACCTGCGAGGATCTTCGGCAGTCTCACGACGTAGGTGGGACGGCCGCTATCCCGACAACGCCTAGAGTCCCACCACGTAGACGCTTTCCTCGTGAGCGACGAGTTCCTCATCCTCCCAGATGACCTTGATCCAGAGCGGCTCGCCGTGGCGCCCCGTCCGCGGCGTAGCTATGAACTCAGCCGTCATCTTTGGCGGCATCTCGGGCCAATACCAGCTAGACGTGTCTGTAGGCAGCTTGGTGAGTTCCTGTGACCTCAACGTAACGTGGTAGGCCGTTACTGACTTGCTCACGTTGGTAAGCACGAAGGTGAAGCCCCCGCGGAATCTTGCTGACCACGACACAGGATCAGGCGTCTCAGTATTCGCCGTGTCGGCGCCCGGGTCGTTCTGGCCCAAGCGCTGCGACTCGCCCTGCGTCAGCGCCATGTTCCGGAGGGCAAGCATTGTCGCGAGACGGCTGCGCTCGGATGCTGCCTGCTTCTCCTGGCCGTCCCTTATGGCCTTCTCCATGGCGTGGTACTCATCCACGGCCACGAGTTGGAATGCCTGTCCTTGGTTGGGAGCCTCTAGTTTTCGGAGTGCTTCAGCCCTGATGCGCTTCGTAGTGGTGAGCCGGATACTGGAAATGAAGGCAGCAAAGCGACGAGCGGCGGCGGCCACTGGTTTCCGAGCCTTGGGGGAAGAGGTGATGATGAGAGTGGCAACGCCGGCGATGATGCCACCAACGACGGCCGTGCCGAGCGGCGACGTGTCCGCCCAACGCCAGAAGTCCGTCCACCAAGACACGGCGAAAGGATACTGGCTCGCATCGTCTCAACGGCTAGCGGCGACAGTTATACACGCCGGGCGCCTGGATATGGCAATCACTTGTGCAGCTGATGCCGGCGTCGATCCCTGACGTTGCGCGAGGCACGAAGGCTCGGCGGCGCCGCTGTGCCGGACGACGGCTTCATGACTTGTCCCTCGTTTATCGGGCCGACGTCAATCATCGTCGGGGACGCGCCCGCCATCCTCCGGGCGCCGCTGGGGCGGAGGAGGCCCTTCGAGACTCTTCGCTGTCGGTCGGACATTAGCCCATCGTCCTCAGGGGCGGGGCCTCCGCCGATCCCCGAGGTCGGGCGTAGGGGTGAGCCGCCAGGGGCCGGCGACGTCGGACGCCCCGACGGGACGGTGTCGAACTCCCGAGAGGTGTGACGCCTTTGGTCTTGTTGAGGGCCGGTTGGTGCGTAGGTGGTGGTGCGTTCGTACGTAGTTGGTGG
>JAEWIK010000110.1 GCA_023387135.1 Actinomycetes bacterium
GGCGAGCAGCATGACGAGCGGGACGAGCAGGGCCAGTTCGACGGCGGCCGCACCGCGTTCATCGGCTGTCACTGCGGGGCGATCCGTTCGCGCGGCAGGACGGCCACTTCGCTGAGCCCGCCCTGTCCCAGGTCGAAGAAGACGGGCGCCGTGCCCGTGACGGTGACGGTGACGGTGCCCGACCCGAACACTGTCTGGACGCTGACCTCGTCGAGACCGCCTGCCTCGGCGAGGTCGCGGGCCACCAACTCGGCAGCACGATCCGGCGCCGACTCAGCTGCCTGCAGCGCGGCTGCCGTCGCGGCAGCTTCGGACGCGACGGTCCTGCAGGACAGCCACACCCCGGTCTGGACGAGCCCGAGCAGCGAGGCGAGCGTCACGGGCAGCACGACCGCCCACTGCGTCGACTCCGCCAGCCCGCGCTCGTTCACGGCTGCGGCAGCTTGGCCGTGACGTACGCGGTGACGGCGGTCACGACCGCGACCGCGATGCTCACTGCCCCCGCCAACAGGATCGCGTTCTCGGTGGACTGCGACAGCCCGGCGTCGCCTCGCGGGCGCGGCGGGACGAGCGCCGTTCCTACCGCCCTGTGAAGGAACCTCCGCATCGCACCCTCCTCGACCCTGGCACCCGCCGACCACCGACGGTGGTGACGGCCCCGATGCCCGGGGACTCTAGGAGAGCCGCAGGCAGCCCGGAAGAGCGGGCCGCCCGGTTGTGGATAACGACGCGGGGCGTCGGGTCAGGTCAGGTCTGGGCGGGTCGTTGGCTCGTCGGAGGGGTAGGAGTCGTCGTCCTCGCCGACGTCCTCGGGGTAATCCTTGGGCTCCCCCTGCTGCACCTGGTTGACGTCGGCGGCGGCGGGGGTGGCGTCGAGCGGCTCGGTGGCCGCCGACGGGTCGGTGAGGTTCTGGACCTCTGACTTCTCTCCCATGTCTCTCCCATCGTCGATCGGGCACGTACCGGAGCCATACCCGTCCGCCCTGCCTGTGAAGCGGACGAGGGTGCGACCGGGAGCCCGCTGGCGGCACCGCCACCCGCCGCCCGGAGGGATCAGCCAGCGAGACGCGTGTAGCGGAAGCCGGCACCGGGTAGTGCTGGAACCAACACAGGAACCGCACCGACAAAGGACCCACGCATGAAGATCACCGACAAGGGACCCGAGCCGAACGTCTTCGACATCGAGAAGGCCACCGTCGAGAACAAGAACTACCGAACCGTCGCCTGGACCGGGAAGTACCTCCAGGTGACCCTGATGTCCATCCCGCCGGGCAGCTCGATAGGGCTGGAGAAGCACCCCGAGACCGACCAGTTCATCCGCCTCGACGCGGGCAAGGGCGTCGCGAAGCTCGGCACCAACAAGGCCAAGCTCGACACCTGGGACGTCAGCGACGGCTGGAGCGTCCAGGTTCCGGCGGGGTACTGGCACGACATCGAGAACGTCGGCGACGAACCCATGCAGCTGTACGTCGTGTACGCGCCCGTCCACCACAAGCCCGGCATCGTGCAGAAGACCTCCGACCAGGCCGACGCCGACGAGGAATCGGGCAAGGACGAGCCGCCGGAGTGGTCGGTGCAGCCGGCCCCCGACGCCGAGGACCAGAAGGCCTGACCGGCAGGTTCTCGCGAAGTTGCTGCGCCCCGGGTCGCCGGGATGATGTGCTGGCCTGCATGAACGACCCCGCAGGCAGGCGGTCCGGACGGCAGGTGGGCAAGGCGCTGCTCGTCGCGGCGAGTGCCTGCCTGCCGCTCAGTTGCGGCGCACCACCGGCGAACCCCGGGCCGACAGTCACGTCGGCGTCTCCCGGTTCGGGCGCCACGCCCAGCGCGGCGCGCGTCGCCCACGTCACGCTCGTCACCAATGCCGGCGTCCAGACGACCGTCCACTACAGCGACGGCGAGACGACCCGGGAGACCGAGGTGCCCGGCGGCGAGCGGACCCTCGAGTTCGACGCCCCGCGGCCGTGGGTGGTGGCGGCCACCGTGTCGGCGGGCATCTCGTCGAACGTCGGCTGCGACCTGTACGTGGACGGGGCGAGGGTTGCCCACTCTGACGGCACGTACGAGCCGATGCTTGCCGTGTGCGCCGCCGCGGAGAAACTGCCGCAACCGTCCGAAGGCGAGGAGGCACCTGACGCCGCGGTCCTCGACTCCACCGGCGGCAAGGACACGTGGCACGGCTGGGCCAACGCCAGGGACACCGGCACCGACGTCACCGCGCACTTCGCCACCCGTGGCGACGTGCTGCCCGGGCCGATCCGGCTCGTGGTGGTCCCCCAGCGCAAGCGGCACACGGGCACCTGCACCATCACCGTCGACCACGAGAAGAAGGCCCACGACGCCACGACGGGGCCCGGTGACATCGCCACCTGTGCGACCACCGTCGGCTGAGCGACAGGCCTGACCGGGACGGGCCCGCTCGGCGCGTCGCCGGTCCCGGCCGCCGGCGCGCGTCAGGCTCACCCCTCCATCAGGCGGAGCAGGGGCGGGACGAGGAAGAGCAGGCCGAACTCCAGGGTCGGGACCACCATGAGCACGCCCATGCGTTCCGACACCTGAGAGGCGTGCAGCTTCAGCGCCAACAGGTGAGCGTCGCGTAGTTCCTTGACCCGTGCGCGCAGGGCACCCGACAGCGAGGCTCCCGACTCGTCGAGCCGCATCACGTCCGCCACGTCGACGAGGGCGGGTAGTCCGAGGTCGGCGCCCAGGCGCTGCAACTCGGCATAGGGGGCGCGCTGTTCGAGCCGGGCACGCTCCAACGCCTGGGCGATCGCGCGGAAGATCGGCGCCGAGGACATCCGAGCGGCCGCCTGCAGCG
>JAEWIK010000127.1 GCA_023387135.1 Actinomycetes bacterium
GCACGGAGCAGGTGTGCGACCTGGGGGTGCTTGGAGAACCTCTGCCACCACTGCACCATGGTCGACCTCCTCTCCCCTCGCCCGTCAGCCTCTCGCGGCAGCCCTCACAGCGTGCAGTTCAGGTTCCGATCACCATACGCGTTGTCGATCCGTCCCACGGGAGGCCAGTACTTGTCCCTGCCGCCGGTCGAGATCGGGCCACGCGGGTTGCCCGCCGGGAACCCGGCGACCTCGCGCGAGTACGCGTGGTCCCACTCGCCGGCGGTGACCCGCCGCAGCGGGTGCGGGGCGTTGACGAGCGGGTTGTCGTCAGCGGGATAGGTCCCCGCCTCGACCGCGGCGATCTCCGCGCGAATGGACGCCATCGCGTCGCAGAACCTGTCCAGTTCCGCGCGGGACTCGCTCTCGGTCGGCTCGACCATCAGGGTGCCCGCGACCGGGAAGCTCATCGTCGGGGTGTGGAAGCCGTAGTCGAGCAGCCGCTTGGCGATGTCGTCCACCGAGATGCCGCTCGCGTGCGTGAGCTCGCGGAGGTCGACGATGCACTCGTGCGCCACCAGCCCGTTGGCCCCCGTGTAGAGGATCTCGTAGTGCTCGCCGAGCCGGCGCGCCAGGTAGTTGGCGTTGAGGATCGCCATGGACGACGCTTCCTTCAGCCCGTCGGCACCCATCATGGCGATGAATGCGTAGCTGATCGGCAGCACTCCTGCCGAGCCGTACGGAGCAGCGCTCACAGGGCCCTGGCTGGTGTCGGGACCGGCGGCCTCGACCACGGGGTGGTTGGGCAGGTACGGGGCGAGGTGTTGCTTGACGGCGACCGGGCCCACGCCCGGGCCGCCGCCGCCGTGCGGGATCGCGAACGTCTTGTGAAGGTTGAGGTGGCTGACGTCGGCCCCGAACCTGCCCGGGCCGGCGAGCCCCATGAGCGCGTTGAGGTTGGCCCCGTCCACGTACACCTGCCCGCCGGCGGCGTGCACCTGCTCACAGATGGTGGTGATCGTGTCCTCGTAGACGCCGTGCGTCGACGGGTAGGTGACCATGATCGCCGCGAGCGAGTCGGCGTTGGCGGCGATCTTCGCCTGCAGGTCCGCCAGGTCGACGGAGCCGTCGGGTGCCGTGGCGACCACCACGACCCGCATGCCGGCCATCACGGCGGAGGCGGCGTTGGTGCCGTGAGCCGAGGCCGGGATGAGGCACACAGTGCGCTCCGACTCGCCCCGCGCGGCGTGGTAGCCCCTGATCGCCATGAGCCCGGCGAACTCGCCCTGGGCGCCGGCGTTCGGCTGCACGCTCACCCTGTCGTAGCCGGTGATGGCGGCGAGCCAGTCACCGAGTTCGCCGATCAACTCAAGGAAGCCCGCGGCGTCGTCCTCCGGGACGAAGGGGTGCAGGTTCGCGAAGCCCGGGTAGCTGATCGGCTCCATGGCGGCGGCGGGGTTGAGCTTCAGCGTGCACGACCCGAGCGGGATCATCCCCTTGTCGAGCGCGAAGTCGCGGTCGGAGAGGTTGCGCAGGTACCTCATGAACTCGGTCTCGCTGCGGTAGGCGTGGAAGACCTCGTGCGTGAGGTAGTCGGCGTCCCTGTGGTGGTCGGCCAGCGATCCGAGCGGGTCGGCGTCGAAGGTGCCGCCGAACACCTCGGCGAGCGCCGCCAGGTCGGCGTCGGTCACGTCCTCGCCGACGCTGAGGCCGACCCTGTCCGCGTCCACCCGGCGCAGGTGGATGCCGCGCTCGCGGGCCGACGCCACCAGTGCCTGTGCCCTGCCGGGTGCCACGACGGTGACGGTGTCGAAGAAGGTCTCCGATTCCAGCGTGTAGCCGGCTGCCGACAGCATTCCCGCGAGCGCGCGGGCCTTGTCGTGGATGGTGCCGGCGATCTCCGCCAGCCCCTCGGGGCCGTGGTAGACGGCGTAGAAGGCCGCGGTCACGGCAAGCAGCACCTGGGCGGTGCAGATGTTGGACGTGGCCTTCTCGCGGCGGATGTGCTGCTCGCGGGTCTGCAGGGCGAGCCTGAAGGCGGGCACGTCCTCGGTGTCCTTGGACAACCCGACGAGCCGTCCCGGCAGTTGCCGTTCCAGCCCTTCGCGGACGGCGATGTAGCCGGCGTGCGGGCCACCGTAGAACAGCGGCACGCCGAGCCGTTGGGTGGACCCGGCGGCGATGTCGGCTCCCCAGGTCGCCGGTGCCGCCAGCAGGGTGAGGGACAGGATGTCGGCGGCAGCGATCACCAGGGCGCCGTTGTCGTGGGCGGTCCGCGCGATCGCCTCCAGATCGGCGACCGCCCGCACCCTGCCGCTCGCGCCCGGAATCTGGACCACCACGGCGAACGCCTCGTGCGTCTGCAGTGCCTCGACGAGATCGTCGCCGGCCACCACGACGTCGATGCCCGCGGCGAGCGCGCGCGTCCTCAGGACGCCGACGGTCTGCGGCAGCACGTCAGGATCGACCAGCAGCACGCTCCCCTTCCTGACTGTCCGCTTGGCGAGGGCCATGGCCTCGGCGACCGCGGTCGCCTCGTCGAGCAGCGAGGCACCCGCCGTCGGCAGGCCCGTGAGGTCGGCGACGACCGTCTGGAAGACGGCGAGCGCCTCCAGCCGTCCCTGGCTGATCTCCGGCTGGTACGGGGTGTAGGCGGTGTACCACGAGGGGTTCTCCAGGAC
>JAEWIK010000394.1 GCA_023387135.1 Actinomycetes bacterium
GGACGGGGACTGTGACGTATTCCCATTTGGTCATGAGCACAGAGTAGGACCGGGTCCCGACTGCGTCACCGGCTCGTCCGGCGTCGGGAAGGCGCGGGATCAGGACGTGGGGCGAGCTTCGTTGCTCAGCCTCTGATCGCGCCGGCGGGGGTCAGTGGGCGACGCGCTCTTTCGGGCACAGGATGGAGGTCCAGGAGGTGATGTCGGTGCGCTGGCGCAGCAACTGCCTGCGCTCCCGCTCCGTCATGCCACCCCACACACCCCATTCGATGCGGTTGTCGAGGGCTTCGGCCAGGCATTCGTTGCGCACCCCGCACGCAAAGCACAGCACACGGACTCTCTTCTGGTCCGCTCCCTCCGGGAACAGGTCATCCTGCATCCCGCGACACTTCGCTTGAAGGGTCCAGTCTTCGGTATTAGCGAGCACCACTGCTCTACACCTCTCACGCAGCCCTGCCGGGGGCAACTTACAGGTTTGTTCCGAGCGTGAGAAAAGGTTAGACCATTGTCTCGGCCTGTGGCTAGGGAGGATAGTGTTCAAACCCCTAAAAGCGCACATCGTGAGACGATTCGGTTCCCTATCTGAGACGGCGCTGGTCTGGCCGGAGAACCCGCGCGCCAAATCGGCGCCGCCGAACCCTACAGCACCTGGGCCCCGCTTCGCCGTTGCGTTCGGCGGGCCGGGGAGGCGTCACGTACGCTGGAAGGCATGCATCTGGGGAAACGGCTCTACTCGCTCCTGATGTTCTTCGCGGTTGCGATCCTCGGCGGCCTGCTGTTCGCAGGCCTCGGAGTTCCGGCGACGAGCATGGTGACGGGTACCGGAAAAGACCTCGCGACGGGCTTGTCCGACCTGCCCGCCGAGCTGACGGTCCCCCCGGAGGCCGAAAGGTCGCGACTCCTCAATGCCGACGGGTCGTCGCTCGCCACCTTCTACAACCAGAACCGCGTCGTCGTCCCGCTCGACAGCATCGCGCCCATCATGCGCAAGGCGCAGGTCGCCATCGAGGACCACCGCTTCTACGAGCACGGCGCCATCGACATGACAGGCACCCTGCGTGCGCTGGTGAGCACGTCCCAGGGCGTCACCCAGGGCGGGTCGAGCCTCACCCAGCAGTACGTCAGGCTCGTCCTCGTCCAGGCGGCGGACGACGCCAACGACCCCGTCATGCGGGCCAAGGCGACCGAGAACACCCTCTCGCGCAAGATTCGCGAACTCCGCTACGCCATCGGCATGGAGCAGCGCTTCACCAAGGACGAGATCCTCGAGCGCTACCTCAACATCAGCTACTACGGCGACGGCGCCTACGGCGTCGAGGCCGCGGCCCGCCACTACTTCGGGATCGCCGCGAAGGACCTCAACCTCGCGCAGGCCGCCATGCTCGCCGGCCTCGTCCGCAACCCCGTCCTCACCAACCCGGTGAAGTACCCGCCGGTCGCCATCGAGCGCCGCAACAACGTCATCGACAGGATGGTGGAACTCGGCGTGGTCACGGCCGCCGAGGGTGCCGCCGCGAAGGCCGAGCCGTTCGACCAGACCAAGGTGAGGGACAACACGATGGGCTGCAAGAGCGCGGCCTTCCCCTTCATCTGCCAGTACGCGGAGAAGGTGCTGATCAACTCCAGCGCCAGCCCGCTGGGATCCTCCCCCGAGGAGCGCAAGAACAAGCTCTACAACGGCGGCCTCACCATCACCACGACGGTCAACCCGAAGACCCAGCGCACCACCGAGAAGGTCATCTCCGACTACATCGACGCGCGCGACCCGGTCATCTCGGTCATCCCGATGATCGAGCCGAAGACCGGCAGGATCGTCGCGATGGCGCAGAGCCGGCCCGACATGGGAGACGACAGGTCGAAGGGCGAGACTTACTTCAACTACGCGGTGCCGTACTCGATGGGTGGCGCCGAAGGCTTCCAGGGCGGCTCGACGTTCAAGATGTTCGTCGCGGCGGCGGCGCTCGACGACGGCATGGGCGCTTACGGCAAGTACAAGGCCAAGCAGGTCATGGACTTCACGGGCCAGACCTACCGCGCCTGTGACGGCGACTTCGAGTCGACGAAGTGGCGGGTCGTCGGTGGCGCCGGCGGCCGGGCCATCAACATGTTCCAGGGCGTGACGGGGTCGGTGAACACCTACTTCGCGCAGCTCGAACAGGGCGCCGGCGTGTGCGAGGCGGTCACGATGGCCACCAAGCTCGGCCTGCAGATGGGCAAGCCCACCAGCGAGTACCCCGACATCATGGCGTACGACCACATCCCGTCGTTCACGCTGGGCGCCATCGAGATCGCCCCGCTGTCGCTGGTGTCGGCCTACGCGACGGTGGCGAACCGCGGCGTCCACTGCGACCCGATCATCCTCGACTCGATCGAGACCAAGCAGGGCGCGAAGCTCAAGGTGCCGGACGCCAACTGCCGCAGGGTGCTGGACGAGGGAGTCGCGGACGCGCTCAACCAGATCTTCCAGGGGCCCATGAACAGCGGCACCGCGCGACCGGCGAAGATCCCCGGGGTGCAGATGGCGGGCAAGACCGGAACCGTGTCGGACAACAAGGCCATCTGGACGATCGGCTACACCCCTGAACTCGCCGCCGGCGCGGTGATCTCGTGGGACAGCGATCCGAGCCAGGCCGACTTCTGGAACAAGCGTCGCAGCGTCTATATGAAGGGCGCCTACCTCAAGTACTCCAAGCACTACATCTACGCGAGGTCGGGAGCCGAGGCCGGCGGCGAGCTGCTGCGTCCCGCGTTCCAGGCGGCGCTGAAGAACTACGACACCGACGTCCAGTTCGAGTCGCCGCCCCAGTCGGTGCTGCGCGGCGACAGGGTGGACGTGCCGAGCTGCTCGGGCAAGAGCGTCGACGGCTGCGCCAAGGCGCTGCACAAGGCAGGCTTCTCGTCCTATGTCGACAAGGTCGACTCGGATGCCCCCAAGGGTTCGATAGTGGGGCTCGACCCGAGTGGCAGCGCCCCCAAGTACAGCTCGATCGGCATCAACGTCTCCAACGGCCCCAAGAAGGGCTCGGAGGCCTGGTGCACCTTCCCGGAGAACACCGGCAAGCCGGAGTGCGTCAAGTACCTGCCGCCGCCGGTGTGCCAGCCCGGGCAGATCCTCGTCCCGAACCCGCCGCCGGGCGTCTGCGTGGCGCAGCCGACCCAGCCGGTGTTCCCGCCGAACCCGCCCTCGCACCCGTAGGCCCGGCGATGCTAGGGAAGCTTCTCGGCAGGACCGCCCTGTTCGGGGCGGCCTGCGTCGCCTACGGCACGTTCATCGAGTCGCGCAGTTTCAAGGTGCGCCGGGTGAGCGTGCCGGTGCTTCCGTCGGGTTCGCCGAGGATCCGCGTCCTGCACCTCTCCGACGCGCACCTGCTCGTCCGCAACAAGGCGCGGGCGGCGTTCCTCAGCAGCCTGGCGGGTCTCGAACCCGACCTGGTGGTGGACACCGGCGACAACGTCGCCGAGCCGGAGGCGATCGACACCCTCGCCGAGTCCCTCGGACGGCTGCTGGACGTGCCCGGCGTCTTCGTGATGGGCTCGAATGACTACTCGGGACCGCGGTTCTCCAACCCGCTTGCCTACGTCCTGCATCCGACGACCAGGGACGGAGCCGAGGCCGAGCGCGACCTCCCGACCGACAGCCTGCGCGCCGCCCTGTCGCGCGGCGGCTGGGTCGACCTGACGCAGCAACGGACGACGCTGACGGTCAACGGCCTCACGCTGGAGCTGCGCGGCACCGACGACGCCCACCACGGCCTCGACGACTACGGCGAGATCGCGGGGAAGGCGGCGAAGGACGCCGCGGTGTCGATCGGAGTGACCCACGCGCCGTACAAGCGGGTGCTGGACGCGATGACCGCGGACGGCGTGAAGCTGATCTTCGCCGGCCACACCCACGGCGGCCAGGTCTGCATCCCGGGCTACGGCGCGCTGACCACGAACTGCGACCTCCCGACCCGCCAGGCGAAGGGCCTCTCCCGCCACAAGGCGGCAGGAAAGTCGTCGTGGCTGCACGTCTCCGCAGGCGTGGGCATGTCCCCGACGGCGCCTTACAGGTTCGCCTGCCCGCCCGAGGTGACGCTGCTGACTCTCACTCCCCGCCCGGTTAGCTGATACGCACCGCTTCGGCTAAACTGCCACTCGGCCTCGGCGCAGCCAGGGCCATCGGGGTGTGGCGCAGCTTGGTAGCGCGCTTCGTTCGGGACGAAGAGGTCGCAGGTTCAAATCCTGTCACCCCGACCACGCGGGAGGGCGAGAGCCTCCTTGTCAGAGTGGGTTTCTTGAGGCCGGAACGCCGCCCCAAGGCCGCTATTCAAGCCTTTGCCGACACCAATCGAAATTCCCTTGAGGGCTGATCTGGGGACGAAGGGGCGCTTCCAGGCTCGACTGTCGGAGGAGAGGGCTCGGTTGTCTCCCAGGACGAAGTAGGAGTCGGCGGGGACCTGGTAGACGCCGGTCGGTCCGCCGCGGTGCGCGACGTACGGCTCGGCGAGGGGGGTGCCGTCGATCAGCACCTGGTCGGCGGTGACCTGGACGGTTTCGCCGGGGAGGCCTATCACGCGCTTGACCACGCATCGTCCGGGGCCTGATGGCTTCGAGCCTGGTGGAGGTGCGGCAGGCTCTGGCAGATCGATCACCATGATGTCGCCGCGGTGGACGGGCGCCCCAGGGCTGAGCCGGCGGGTCCAGAAGACAGCACCCGGGCTGAGGGTCGGGTACATCGACCAGGACGTCACACGGGTCCGCCACCAGTGGCGGCGCACCAGCAGGCCGGTGAGCGCCGCCACCACAAAGGGCACCGCAATCGTCAGTGCTGGTGGGAATGGGCCGAGCATGCGTGGTCCTTCGACTCGTGCGCGCCTGCGTCATGGCCGCAATGCTCCGGGTCGGCCTCGGCGTGCTTGACGAACGCGACGTAGGCGGCGAGGTACCGCCGACCGGCGTCGACGTCGTCCACGGGATAGTCCCGCAGCGCCAACGCCGCTTGGAGCAGGTCATCCAGCTTGGGGATCTCGTCTTCCGCGACGACGCCGACCAACGGTGCTGTCGAACCTGTCTCGATCGCCTTGTCGGCGGCGACGACCGCCGCGTCGGTGGTTCCCGCGGGCTTCAGACCGTCGAAGGCCGCCCCTTCGCCGAGCCTGTGCAGCCGTACCAGGGTCTCCAGGAACAACCTGTCGGCGAGATCGGCGGCCTCGCCGCCGGCGGACCGAACCCGGCGAGCGGCGTCGAAGACGTCCCGGAGTTCGGCTTCCGCGTCCGGCCCGACCCAGACGAGCGCGTGGTTGAGGTTGCCCGAGTCGAGCGCGCGGCGCCCTGCCGCGACCGCCGGGCCGTCGAGAGTGTCGCAATGGGCGGAGGCTGGCTGCGTTCGCAACACCAGCCACGCGACCACCGCAAGGCCGACGAGTGCCATCAATACCGTAGTCATGATCCGAATCCGTTCTTCTCGTACATCTGCCGCGCCGACACCCCGCCGGGGGCCCGCGGGTTCTTGATGGCCCGAGGCCACTGCTCGCCGGTTCGTCGTCGCGTCCAGACAGTTCGTCTGACAAAGGCGACGCTACGAGTCACCGCGGAGCAAATCCTTGACGCAGATCAAGTCGCCGTAGCGGCAGTGGGTCGGGATGGGGTCATGCTTGATGGCATGAGTGAGGCAGTGGACCAGACCGAGCCGTGCGTGGCTCGGGTGCCGATCTTCGCCGGGTTGGACGCCGCCCAGCAGGCCGCCGTCGCGGCCCTCGCGCGCCCGGTCAGGCTGGCCCGCGGCGAGACCGCTTACACCGCGGGGTCGAGAATGGCGAAGCTGCTCGTCGTGCACCAGGGCAGGCTGACGCTCGTGCACCGCAACGCCGACGGACGCGAACAGGTCGTACGGGTGCTCCAGACTGGCGACTTCGTCGGCGAAGACGCATTCCTGTCGGGAGCCCGTCCCGAGCACGACGCTGTCGCAGGCGCCGACACCCAGTTGTGCAGTTTCGCCCACGCCGATCTGGCGGAGCTGATCCGGCGTCATCCCGACATCGCGATCCCAATGCTGCGCAGCGTGAGCGCGCGCCTCACCGACGCCGAACGCATGCTCGCCACCATCGCCGGCTCGGACGTGACCGCTCGCCTGGCTCGGTACCTCCTCGATCAGCCGGCGACACGCGACCGGGAAGGCCGCCCCACTATCGAACTCACCATGCCCAAGAAGGACATCGCGTCTTACCTCGGCACCACGCCGGAATCGCTCAGCCGAGCCCTGGCGGCCCTCACCACCGAAGGAACCCTCAGCAAGACGGGCCCACGCACGCTGCTCATCCTCGACATCCCCGCCCTCCAAGCTCGCGCCCAGTCTTGACGCACGGCGTCCTGGCTCGAGCCGTCCACAGGGGACAGGCTGGTGCTGCCCAGGCATAACGCAGGACGTTATAGTGGTGGCGTGATCAGGTCGTTCCGTGACGCTGCAACGGAGAGGGTCTGGTCACGGGAGCGCAGCCGATCAATCGACCCACGGATCGAGCGGGCCGCGTTACGAAAACTGGTCATGCTCGACGCCGCTGAAGTCTTGGACGACCTGCGCGCGCCTCCGGGCAACAGACTCGAAGCCCTCCACGGCGACCGAGCCGGTCAGCACAGCATCAGGATCAACCAGCAATGGCGGATCTGCTTCACCTGGACGGACGCCGGGCCCGTCGACGTCCAGATCGTCGACTATCACTGAAGGAGATGCCCATGGCCGCCACTGCTCCCGTTCATCCGGGCGAGATCCTCGCCGAGGAGTTCCTCACGCCTCTGGCGATCTCCCAGAACCGACTCGCCGTCGCCATCGGGGTGCCGCCTCGTCGCATCAACGAGATAGTGCACGGCAAGCGAAGGATCACCGCCGACACTGCCCTGCGCCTCTCTCGCTACTTCGGGACGACAGACCTGTTCTGGCTGAACCTCCAGGTCCGCTTCGACCTGGAGACCGAGAAGGACCACCTGGGCAGCACCCTCGATCAGATCCAGCCGCTCCGCTCTGCGTGATTCCCCACGACCTCGCTAGGCGGACCGCCTGAAGTGGCTCCACTCGCGTGAGGCGGTGACGACGGCTGCGACGCCCAGGAGTGCCGCTGCGATGGGGATTGCGATCCCCGGGAGGTCGGACGACGCTAGCCAGCCGTACGCGTTGATGGCGACGACCACCTGGGACGACACCGCGACGACGAGCGACGAGCCCATGCCGATCGCGGCAACCCAGGTGACGTGGCGACCGACGCAGGCGGCGACCGCGCCGGTGACGGCGATGAGCGCGAGCACTCCCAGGAGAGCAAGGGGGATGCGATCCTCGGGATCGACGCCCAGGAACGACGCCGCCATCAACAGCGGGACGAGAGCACCGACGCCTGCCGACATCACCGCGAGCAGCACGCGGGACCACCGCGCGGGTCGTCGTCGACCATAGGCCAAGGGTAGACGGCCGAGCTGCCCGCATCGGCAGTGTCATCCGCCGGGCAGCCAGCGCACGACGCCACACCGATTACCTGCTGGCGGGGGGTGGGTACAGGGCGGGGAAGGACGGGTGAGCGGGAGTCGAAGGATGGACGGTCTGAACGGGGTTGCTGGAGGGGCGCGGCGGCGTGCGTGCGCCGCGTGGCGGCTCGGGGACGCGTGCGGACTGGGCTCCCGCGGGATGGGCGGCTAGAGCGGCATGGACGTTCGACAGGTCATCGAAGCGGCAGGGACCCTGCTGGATGCACTCGGGGTCGCTGTCATCGTGCTGGGAGTGTTCGCGTCGGGGATCAACGCGGCGGTGCGATGGGCTCGGCGCGAGCGAGAGGACATCTACTCCCGCTTCCGGAGCCAGCTCGGGCGCTCCATCCTGCTGGGGCTCGAACTGCTCGTCGGCGCCGACATCGTGCGGACGGTCGCCGTCACTCCCACCATCGACTCGGTGCTGGCGCTGGGGCTGATCGTCGTCATCCGCACGTTCCTGAGCTTCTCGCTCGAACTCGAGATCAGCGGACGCTGGCCCTGGCAGAAGCGCGGCGACGCTCCCAGCGGACGCCTGCGCACCGAGTAGAGCTCCTGGTGGCACCCGAGCAGCGCCCACCAGCGCCGCGGTGGCCGGCAGGCGGGCTCTAAGGACGGCAGCGCCGTCCCGCCGAGCCGCGAGCCGAGCGACTCGTCGTGATCTGTGCGGGCGGCTGGGTAAGGGACGAGGGTCACCCCATCCCGAAGGAGCCACCATGTCAGACCTCAGCAAGATCCCCGAGCAGCAGCAGGAGTGGCCGGGCACCGAGGCCGAACTCGATCCGGCACCCGACCACGGCGAGACGAGCTGGACGCCCAGGGAGCGCCTGACGGGCAAGAAGGCGCTCATCACCGGGGGCGACTCCGGGATCGGGAGGGCCATCGCCATCACGTTCGCCAAGGAGGGCGCCGACGTCGCCATCGCCTACCTTCCGCAGGAGGAGGCAGACGCCAACGAGACGGCCCGGATCGTGACCGACGCCGGCGGCCGCTGCCTGACCTTCCCGGCCGACCTGCGGACGCACGAGGCCTGCGCCGACCTGGCCCGCAGCGCGGTGTCGGGCCTGGGCGGCCTCGACGTCCTCGTCTGCAACGCCGCCTTCCAGCAGACCTACGACGCCCTGGAGAAGTTCCCGCCCGAACAGATCGAGCGGACGTTCGCCACCAACGTGTTCTCGACGTTCTGGCTGGTCCAGGCGCTGGCGGACGACCTGGAGAACGGTGGCAGCGTCCTGGTCACAACGTCGGTCCAGGCCTACAAGCCGTCGAGCCACCTGCTCGACTACGCGGCGACCAAGGCCGCCCTCAACAACCTGACGGTGAACCTCGCCAGCGAACTCGGCGAGCGCGGCATCAGGGTGAACGCGGTGGCGCCCGGCCCGATCTGGACGCCGCTCATCCCCGCGACGATGGAGCCCGAGAAGGTGAAGGGCTTCGGTGCCGACACCCCGCTGGGACGCGCCGGCCATCCCGTGGAGGTCGCGGCGGCGTTCGTGTTCCTGGCGTCCGACGAGGCGAGCTACGTCAGCGGCACCGTCGTCGGCGTCACTGGTGGCAAGCCGGTCTTCTGAGCCTAGTGGTCGGTGATGGACGCGAGCAGGGTGGCGTGCCACCTGCCTTCGGGGTCGGCGACCAGGCAGAACTCGTTGTCCTCCGGGTCGAGCATCACCTGGAAGCCGCCGTCGGGGCCGAAGCGCGGGTCGCCCCACGTCCGCGCGCCGAGGGCCTCTGCCCTGGCTATCGCGGCCGGGATGTCGTCGACCTCGATGTCGAGATGCACCCTGTTCTTGTCGGACGACTTGGGTTCGGGGACCTTCTGGAAACCCATCAACGGCGTCGCCTGCACGACCGCCCAGTTCTCGTCGAGCGAGCCCCAGCCGCATTCCAGCAGCTTCCCCCAGAACTCTGCGAGCCTGCCCGGCTCGGCACAGTCGAGCACCACTTCCTGGATAGACACCGTTGCCATGTCCCCAGTCTCGCACCCGGGACCGACGATGTCGCCGGCTCGGACGTGGTCGATGTGCTGTCTTCCGCTTGTCGGTGCCGGACTGTAGGAAGGGACCATGCTGTTCGCAGAGGTCGTGCAGGCGTCCGAACAGGTCGCCGCCACGAGTTCGCGCAATGCCAAGGTGGCGATCCTCGCCGGCCTGCTGCGCGAGGCTGACCAGCACGAACTGGACGTCGTCGCACACTTCCTCTCGGGCAGGCTGCGGCAGCGGCGGACGGGCGTGGGCTGGCGTTCGCTCGGCGGGTTCAGCGCGGCGTCGACGCCGTCCCTGACGGTCAGCGACGTGGACGCCTGGCTCGAGCGGCTCAGCGAGGTGGCGGGCGCGGGCTCCCAGCAGGCCCGTCAGACGGCGCTCGCGGCTCTCATGAGCCAGGCGACCGAGGCCGAACAGCGTTTCCTCGGCGGCCTGATCGTCGGTGAGACGAGGCAGGGTGCGCTGGAGGGGGTCCTGCTGCAGGCCATCGCGCAGGCGTACGCCGTCCCGGCCGACCTGCTCAGGAGGGCGGCGATGTTCTCCGGTTCGGTGCCGGCG
>JAEWIK010000214.1 GCA_023387135.1 Actinomycetes bacterium
CGCTCGCCAAGCGCACCTGGCCGGGAGCGTGGACCAACAGCTGTTGCGGCCACCCGCTGCCGGGCGAGGCTCCGCGTGAGGCTGTCGAGCGACGGGCTCGCGCGGAACTTGGAGTGCAGCCCACCGGGCTCCGGCTCGTCCTGCAGTCGTTCAGCTACCGCGCGGTGGACGCGTCCGGCATCGTCGAGAACGAGCTGTGCCCCGTCTGGGTGGGCACAGTCGATCCCGCCGACATCGTCCCCGACCCCGACGAGGTCATGGAGTTCGTGTGGGTGGACTGGCACTCGCTGGTCAGGGTCGCGTCCGAGACCCCGCGGCTCCTCAGCCCCTGGGCGGTGGGACAGATCCCGCTGCTCGACGCGGCCCTCGACGCCCGGGAGGGAGTCGCATGAGCACAGGCACCACGCATTCGGTCAGCCCGCCCGATCCCGTCTGGCTGTTCCCCGAGAGCCCGCCGCAGGTGCGCGACTCCGACACCGTCGGCGCCGTCCTGCGGCTCGTCGAGGCGACGCTCGACGACCTCAGCAGGCAGTGGCACTCGCTGGCGAGCGCGATAGTGCCGCGCCCGGGCGTCCTGCACACCGATTCCATCCTGGCCCTGGTCACGGGCTTCACCGGCACGACCGGCAAGCTGCTGCGTCCGCGCATGGCGCACTGGGGCTGGGCGGCGGCCGGCGGCCTCGACCACGGGCAGGGCCACGACGACCTCGTCAGGCTGGGGGCGGCGCTCGAACTGCTGCACTGCTTCGCCCTCGTCCACGACGACGTGATGGACGCCTCCGACACCCGTCGCGGCCATCCGTCGGTGCACGCTCTCGCCCGCGCCGAGCACGTCGAACTCGGCGGCCTGGGAGACCCGCAGCGCTATGCCGAGAACATCGCGATCCTCGTCGGGGACCTGCTGCACTCGGAGGCAGACCTGCTGGCGGCGGGCCTGCCGAAGCCGATGCTCGAGGTGTGGCGCACCATGTCGATCGAGCTCATGATGGGCCAGGGCCGCGACCTCGTCGGCGCGGCGAACGGGCGCCGGGACCTGCAGCACGCCCAGGAGGTCGCCCGGGCGAAGTCGGGCGCCTACACGGTGTGGCGTCCGCTGCAACTCGGAGCGCTCGCCGGCGGCGCCGGGCCCGAACTCCTCGCCGCCCTGCGCGACTACGGTTACTACGCGGGACAGGCGTTCGCCCTGCGCGACGACATCCTCGGCGTGCTCGGTGACCCGTCGAGGACGGGCAAGCCTGTGGGCGACGACATCGTCGCGGGCAAGCCGACGGTCCTGCTGGCGCTCGCCGAGCAGCGCTTCAGCCCCGCCTGGCGGCTCGAACTCCGCAGGATCGCCGCCGGCCCCGCCACCGCCGACGATGTGGCGCAGGTGTGCGCCGAGCTGGAGCGCTCCGGAGTGATCCGCGAGGTCGAGCAGATGATCAGCGCCGCGGTGCTGGCGGCCGAGCAGGCGCTCGCGTCCCCGCCTGTCGACCCGCGCGCGGCCGACGGGCTGCGGGAGATCCTGGCCCGGCTCGCCTGGCGGGACTCGTGAGCCGCGTCGTGGTGGTGGGTGCCGGGCTGGCGGGCCTGAGCGCCGCGTGCCACCTGGTGGCAGACGGCCACGACGTGACGGTGGTCGAACGCGAGGACGGGCCCGGCGGACGCAACGGGGTGCTGCGCGCCGACGGCTTCACCTTCGACACCGGGCCGACGGTGCTCACCATGCCTGGGCTCGTCGAACGGGCCCTGGACAAGGTGGGCGGCAGCCTGGCGCCGTTGGGCCTGCGTCGCCTCGACCCCGGCTACAGGGCGTTCTTCGCCGACGGCTCCCGGATCGACGTGAGGGCCTCGGTGCCCGACATGACCAAAGAACTCGAGCGAAGCACGTCGGCTGCCGACGCCGCAGCGTTCCCCGAATTCGTCAGGTGGCTGGAACGGCTCTACGACGTCGAGGTGCCGAACTTCATCGAGCGCAACTTCGACAACCCGCTCGACCTGCTCTCGAACCCCCTGGCTGCAGCCAGGCTCGTCAGGCTGGGAGCCTTCGGGAGGCTCGGCAAGGCGGTCAGGCGTCGGTTCGAGGACGAGCGGCTGGTGAGGCTGTTCACCTTCCAGGCCATGTACGCCGGCCTCGCGCCCGACGACGCGCTCGCGCTCTACGCGGTCATCACCTACATGGACTCGGTGAGCGGCGTGTGGTTCCCCGCCGAGGGGATGCACGCGGTGCCCACCGCGCTCGCCGACGCGCTTGCCTCGGCCGGGGCCGACCTGCGGTACGCCACGCCGGCCGAGCGCCTCCTGACCGACGCCCAGGGGCGGGTCGCGGGAGTGCAGGCGGGGGGCGAGAAGCTGGCCGCCGACGCCGTGGTGCTGACTGTCGACCTGCCCGACGCCTATCGCAGGCTGTTGCCCGACCTCCGCCCCCCGAAGCAGGCAGTGAAGGGCAGCTATTCGCCCTCGGCCGCCGTGTGGCACCTGGGTGTCAGAGGGGCGCCGCCGGACTTCGCCGCGCACCACAACATCCACTTCGGCGACGCGTGGGAGTCGGCCTTCGACCAGCTCATCAAGCGCAAGGAACTGATGACCGACCCGTCCCGCCTCGTCACTGTGCCCAGCATGGACGCCCCCGGCATGGCGCCGGCGGGCCACAGCGTCCTCTACGTGCTGGAGCCGGTGCCCAACCTGGCGGGCGCGACAGACTGGAAGGCCGAAGGCCCGAGGCTCAGGGAACGGCTGCTGGGCTTCCTCCAGCGGGAGGGTTATCCGACCGACCTCGTGACCGAGGAGCTCGTCACCCCCGCCGACTGGGCCTCCCAGGGCCTGGTGGCGGGCACCCCCTTCAGCCTGGCGCACAGCTTCCTGCAGACCGGGCCGTTCCGTCCGTCGAACGTCGAACGCAGGCGTCCCGGGACCTTCTTTGCGGGCACCGGCACCCACCCCGGCGTCGGCATCCCCATGGTGCTGATCAGCGGTGAGCTCGCCGCCCGACGCGTCAGGGACTACCTCGGAGGTGCGCGATGATCGTCGATGACGCCAGGCTGGCCGCCGCCTACGCCGCATGCGCGCGGATCACGCGGCGATACGGCACCACCTACTACTGGGGAGCCCTGCTGCTTCCCCGCGAGCGGCGCAGGCACGTGTACGCCGTGTACGCGCTGTGCAGGCTCGCCGACGACATCGTGGACGCGCCGGGCGCCACCAGGGGCGACACCTCCGCCACGCGGGCGGCGCTGGTGGGCTTCCGGGCGAGGTTCGAACTCGCGCTGGCCGGCGACCCGCTCCCGGGGGACGACGTGCTGGCGGCGGTGGCCCACACCGTCGCCGCCTGCGGCATCGCCCACGACTGCTTCGACAGGTTCTTCGACGCGATGGCGATGGACCTCGACGTCGCCCGTTACGAGACCTTCGAGGACCTCTGCGGCTACATGGAGGGCTCGGCGGCGGTCATCGGCGAGATGATGCTCCCCGTCCTCGAACCGCTCTCCGACAAGGCCTTCCAGCCCGCTCGTTCGCTCGGGCTGGCCTTCCAGCTCACCAACTTCCTGCGCGACGTCGGCGAGGACCTCGACCGCGGCAGGGTGTACCTGCCGCAGGCCGACCTGCGGCAGTTCGGCGCCGACCCCGCCCGCCGGGGGGTCGACGACGCCTGGCGCGCGCTGATGCGCTACGAGATCGCCCGCAACCGCGAGTTGTACAGCCACGCCGAACTCGGCATCGACCTGCTCCCGCCCCGCTCGGCACGCTGCGTGGCGACCGCGCACAGGCTGTACTCGGGCATCCTGACCCGCATCGAGGCCCGCGACTACGACGTCTTCACGGGACGGGCGCGCGTGCCCACCCTCACCAAGGCCGCGACAGCGGTGGTCACCCTCGCGCGCGGGCCGCGGGCGAGCCTGGGTCACGCGCTGGCGGGCGGCTGAGATGGGCACGTTGCAGTACCTCGCCCTGATGGCCGGCTGCCTGCTGATCACCCTGCCCCTGGAGTTCGTGCTGCGCGCGCGGGTGTACCGCAGGCCGCTGCGCCTGGCGTTGTCGGTCCTGCCTGTCGCGCTCGTCTTCCTCGTCTGGGACGCCTACGCGATAGCGGGCGGGCACTGGTGGTTCTCCCCGGAGTTCACGACCGGGATCGTGCTGCCCGCCGGCCTGCCGCTGGAGGAGGTCGTGTTCGTGCTCGTCATCCCCGTGTGTGGGCTGCTCACCTACGAGGCAGTCGGCACGGTGCTGGGAAGGTTCGGGAGAGCGGGAGACCCGCGGAAGGACGGCGATGGCTGAGTACACGCTGCTCACGTTGCTGGCGATGGCCGTCGTGGTGCTCGTCGAACTGCTCTGGGCGCGCACCGGCATCTTCGCGACGGTCCAGTACTGGCTCTCGCTGGCGATCATGTTCGCGTTCCAGATCCTCGTCGACGGCTGGCTCACCAAGCTGTCGGACCCCATCGTCAACTACGCGCCCGAGCACTTCTCAGGGGTCAGGTTCCCGTGGGACATCCCCGTCGAGGACTTCGGCTTCGGGTTCGCCCTGCTGACGTCCTGCATCATCGTCTGGAAGGTGCTCGGACGCCGCGAAGCCAGGAGCGCGACGTGAAGCGGTGGCGGCCGGGCCGAGACCCGCGTGCCGAGCGGATAGACCCGCCGGCGCCTCGTGGCAGCGGGCCGGCGCGTCCTCGCGTCGTGGTCGTGGGAGGCGGGATCGCCGGGCTCGCGGCGGCGACCGGACTGGCCGAGCGAGGAGTGGCCGTCACGCTGTTGGAGGCGCAGCGGCAACTCGGCGGACGGGTCAGGGCCTGGCAGGTGGGGGACGGCCTCACGATGAGCAGGGGCTTCCACGCCTTCTTCAGGCAGTACTACAACCTGCGGGCGCTGCTGCGCCGGAGCGACCCCGCCCTGGAGCGGCTCACTCCCGTCCCCGACTACCCGCTGAAACTGGCGGGCGGCCCGACCGACTCGTTCGCCGGCATCCCGCGGACGCCGCCGTGGAGCATTCTCGGTTTCGTCGCCGGCAGCCCGACCTTCAGGCTGCGCGACCTGGCAGGCGTGAACGCGAGGGCGGCGTTCGACCTGTTGCGGGTGCGGTTCCCCGGCACGTATGCGGAGTTGGACGGCGTCAGCGCGGCCGACGTGCTCGACAGGCTGAGGTTCCCCGCCCAGGCGCGGCATCTCGCGCTGGAGGTGTTCGCGCGCAGCTTCTTCGCCGACCCGAGGGAGTTCTCGGGCGGCGAGCTGCTGGCCATGTTCCACACCTACTTCCTCGGCAGCGCCGAGGGGTTGCTGTTCGACGTCCCCGACGACGACTACGACACGGCCCTCTGGGCGCCGCTCGGCCGCCGGCTCGCCGGTCTCGGTGCCGACGTCAGGACGGGAGTGCGCGTGGCGGCCCTGGAACGACAGGCCGACGGCGTGCGGGTCGTCCACGACCAGGGCGAGGAGCCCGCCGACGCCGTGGTCCTCGCGCTCGACACCGTGCCGCTGCAACGGATCGTCGCGGCGTCCACCTGGTTGGGGGACGCGTCCTGGCGCGAGCGGATCGCGCGGCTGCGGTCGGCGCCCAGCTTCGCCGTGGGACGCAGGTGGCTGGGCAGGCCCCAGCCCGCCCTCGCGCCGTTCCTCGGCACCAGCGGCTACGGCCTGCTCGACAACATCTCGCG
>JAEWIK010000215.1 GCA_023387135.1 Actinomycetes bacterium
CAGCAGGTCGGAGTAGGACAGCGGCGTACCGCCACTGTTCACTCGGACGAAGATCTCCAAGACCTTGTCGGGGTCTTGGTCCGTGACAAGGAAGTAGTTCATCGGCTTGAGCACGCGGACGGCCTCATACAGGTCGTAGAGGCGCTGGAAGGCCGGTGCCGAGTTCGCGATGCCGCGTGAGTTGAGCTCTTGCATGATCGCAGGCCCGGAGTTCGCGAGGTCTAGCACGGCGCCTACTCGAAACCAGACATGCGGCTCGACTTCGTTCGGCGCAGCTTCCTTATCGGTGAGGAATTGCAAGTGGTACCGCAGGCCGAGCTCCTCGTCCTGGGGATCGCTGGCAAGGTTGAGGTAGAGCCGCTTGACCGGGAATGCATCAGGACTACTCCACCACGCGTACTTTTTCTTCTCCGCGAAGCTGCCGTACAGCGCGATGTTGAGTGAGGTGAGGCGCTGCTGCCCGTCGAGCACGGCGACGGTTCCCGCGCCGGCCGGCACGGTCGCCTTGTCGGCGTACGGGTTGTCGCGCTCATGGAAGTGGGTCAGGAACTCGTAGAAGGTGTAGGACTGCGCCGTTTCCGGCTGCACGTCCCATAGCAGAAACGAACCGACCGGGTACCCCCGCATAAGACTGTCGACGAGCCGGATGATCTGCTGCGGCCCCCACACGAACTCACGCTGGATCGCCGGCATGAGGTACTCGTGCTTGTGGATCGACGTCAGCATTTCTTCGATGCTCTTCGGCGTCTGGAACGCCATTTTCTCTTCCTTTCGTCGCGCCATGTCTGACCATCGAGGCCGGGGTCACGGTCTCCGTCGCCCTCGCAGTTCCTCGGGCAGTGGCTTCTGATGGACGATCACGAGTTCCCGGTTCGGTCGCGTCAGCGCGGTATAGAGCTGGCCGCGCCGCCCCAAGTTCGGCGGGAAGGCCCAAGGCTCAACGACGACGACACCATCGAACTCCAGCCCGCGCGCGTGGTCGGGGTCAATGACCGTGAGCGCTCGGCTGTCGCGCCGCCACTTTGTCGCATCGGCACGCTCAATGACCCAGCCGCGAGTACGCAGTTCCTCGCGGATGCGCCCTGGGGCGGTGTCGATGATCGCAACCGTTCCGTGCGGATGCCGGTCGAGCAGGCCGAACGCCTGGGCGATGGCCTCTGGCGACAGCGTCTTGGTTGCCACCACGAGCGGCTCTGGGCCCTCGTTCTGCAGCGACGCCAGCTCGCGCTCGGTCTTCGGAAGCAGCTTGTTGGCGAACTGGATGATCGGCCGGGTCGAGCGATAGCCGCGCTGTAGCCGCACGAGCGGCAGGTTCTCGTCTTCGAACGCGAGCGCCGCCGCGACGTTTCTCCAACTGCCTTCGGTGTGGTCCGAGCGGCGCTGGTTCAGGTCGCCCAGTATCGTCCAGTGCCCATTGACATTGATCTCGGTCAGCACCGCCCACTCGAGGGGGTGAACGTCCTGAGCTTCGTCGACGATGACATGTCGGACCCCCTGCAGCGCGCGCAACGGCTGGACCTGACCGCCGATGTAGGCGAGCAGCGGCTGGAGAGACCGGTCATCCTGCGCGTCGCGAAAACGTGGCAAGCGTCGCAGGTACTCGCGCCATTCGCGCTCGGTCGTCAAGGGACGGTCACCGCCGTTCACGCGAAGCGTCTCGTATACGTGTTCGACGGCGTCCCGAAGCTTGGCGTATTTGGGTCGACCGGTGCTCGTGATTCGGCGCCAGGCCTTGAATGCGAAGTCGGCCAGTTCCTGGCTGACGTCCTGCCAGGAGTACGACGGGGGACCCCATACGCGGTTCTCCGAGCGTCCGGTGAGTTTTTCGAGGAGCTCCTGGAGCGACAGGACGATCAGGTCTGGCGTTGCGGGCGCAAGCCGCTCGAGCAGGTGTGCGACGTGGCGCGAGTACTGCCGAGATGGGCCGACGAGCATCACCTTGCCTTCGGGCTTGTCCTGTTCCTCGATCACCGGGCTGACGAGGAACGCTGCGCGATGGGCAGCAATGATCGTCTTTCCAGTGCCGGGTTGTCCTTCGATGAATCGATTCGTGCGACCCGGCGCTGCGACGACCTCGTACTGATCGGGTTGCAAGGTGGAGAGCACCGAAGCGAGCTGGTCGCGCCGTGGCGCGGCGAGGCGCGCCTGAAGCAAATCAGCCGCCCTGAGCCCGTCCTTTTCAGGGCTGTCCGGCCCCTTGCCATACGTCGCTTTCATGGACTCCGGAGGCAGCGGCTGCGTTCTTGCAGCATCGGCCGTGTCCGCGGGCTTCGAAGACGGGCTGGGTACGGTGATGGGCAGCGTGGCCCGGGTCGGCGCGACCGGAATTCTCAGGTCGCGCCGCCGGAACGGGACGCCCGGCGGGTCGTCAACGATCGCCTCGTCATAGAACTCCGATATGCCGCCGTTCGTATGGTCGTACGTGCGGATGACCGCCACCTGTTCGCACAGTGGATGGTGGACGGCGCCTCGAAAGAACGTGCACGCGACCCGCGCGGCCCAGTTGAACACCTCCACGCCGTCCAGCTCGTAGTGGCCGTCTCCGATGTAGAAATCCGACCGGCCGTCCAGGTGCTCCGAGTCGGGGCCGGCAAGGGCGACTCGACCCACGAACCGCCCGGAGCCTCCGACTGGGAGCTTGACCTGGCCCGTCCCGGTCCACAGCGTGTTGCGCGCGCCCTCTGTCGGGATTGGCATGCGGGCTCGACGATGCATCGCCTCCGAGTACTGCTTCTCGGCAGCGCGCTCGTCGGCGAGCTCCTGGGCATGTGGGTCACTCGCCATCGCTGACCTCCAGAAGGCAGACCGCGAGTGGCTCCAGCCGGATTTCAGGGAGGGCTTGCGCCTCAAGGTCCGCGAGGAGGGCGGCGTGCCGCTCGGTGGCGCGCGCCCGCTGACTCTCGAACAGTCGAATCGCGGAGGCGTGACGGCCGCGCGAACGGGCCGTGCGAATGCGCTGCTCGATGGTCCGTACGCGACGGTCGTACTGGTCCGACAGGACCACCTTGCGTGCCTCGGAGAGTGCGCGAGCCTCGGCGTCTCGCCGGACCTGCTCCCGGTCGTGTCGGATGTCGAGCAGATCGCGGGCGCGCGAGGCCGGCCTGACCAGGTCCGCGGGAGTTACCGGTTCTCTGCCCTGTTCGAGCGCGCCCTTAGCGAGCCCTGCCAGAACCAGGTCGACGACTTCCGTCGGGGCTTGGCGGCCGGTCAGGTCAACGGCCGAGCCCCAGATCTCGTCTCCTCCCCGCGAGGCCGCGAGGGCCTGGCTGAGCACAACCACGTACGTCCCCGCGGGCGCGACCGCCTCGCGGTCGATGATCCGGATGCTCGCGAATCGTGCTTGCCGGTGTCCCGGGACGTCCACCGCTGACATCACCAGCGGGCTAGTGGCGGCGAGCAGGTCGCCTCCGCCGGTGCGGGCCCGTTCCTGGTCCAGGACGAACGTCAGTGGGAGTTCGCTGCGAAGACCCGCGGCGAGCGGTTCGAGTTCGGCGCGCGACCGGCGGCCTGAGCGGGCGAGCTGGTCGAGGCGTTCGGCCATCGCGGCGTTCCCGCGTAGGGTCAGCGCCTGCCCGTCGGCGGTGAAGGCCACGCCTTCGGCTCCGTCCGTCTTGGCCCAGTCGTCGAGCAGCAGGCCGAGCTCACGCTGTCCGACGTAGCGTCCGGTCCGGATCAGGTCCTCCTCCAGCCCAGAGACGTCGACGTCGTTGCTCACCATTAGCACCGATGATGCATCCGCGACCTCGCGCAGTCCGGCACGCTGGTTCTCGATCGCTTCGAGAACTCGCTGTACCTTCCGTTCGCGCTCGTCGTCGGTCAGCTCAAAGTCGAAGGCAGCTCGGAGGGCGGGCATCTGCGCCTCGATGATCGGTTCAAGCGCTCCGATCGAGGACTCGAAGATCTTGATGCGGTCGAGCACGCGGATGAGGATCCGCTCGTCGATGGTCGCCTCGTTGTAGAAGTTGACGACGAGGATCTTCTCCTCGGTCTGCCCGATGCGATCGATGCGACCGATGCGTTGCTCGATCTCCATCGGGTTCCAGGGAAGGTCGTAGTTGATCACCGCGGAGCAGAACTCGAAGTCCAGACCTTCGCTGGCCACCCGGTTGGCGAGCACGACGTCGTACTCACCGCGGCGGAAGGCCGCCATGATGCGACGTCGCTCATCCCGGCGGACGCCTCCATGCATGATCGCGACCCTCATGTGCGGCGCGAGCCGGTCCCGCAAGTAGGCGAGCGTGGGCTTGGAGAATGTGAACAAAAGGGCGCGGCGGCCTTCGTTGACGAGCGAGGTCAGGATGGGCAGCAGGAGGTCGAACTTGGAGTCGATCTCAGGTGCGAGCGCCTTCGCCGCGGCGATGAGCGCGGCGTGTGGATCCACTTGGACGGCGTGACTGTCGGCATCGGCGTCGGCGATCGCTCCGAATCCGACGGGATCGAGAACGGCCTTGCGCGCCATGGGCAGG
>JAEWIK010000230.1 GCA_023387135.1 Actinomycetes bacterium
TGGTAGAACGCCGGGACCAGGTTCGACCACGTCCCGATGCTGCCGTGGGCGCCGGCCATGAGGCCGTGGCCGAGGTTCTCGTCGAGGCCGCTGTAGAAGACGCTCTCGCCGAAGCCGTCGATCAGGCGCCGCAGCAGGAACAGGTTCCAGTCGCTCACCTTGGCGCCGAGGACGCCGTCGAGCTCGAGCACCCGCGCGAGCTCGTCGTAGGTTGCGTGGAAGCCGGCGGGCGGCATGTGGTAGACGATCACCTTGCCCGCCACCCGTGCCAGTTCGGCGTAGTACCTCTCGGTCTGCGCCCACGGCCCCCGCAGGGGCACCGAGGCGACGGCGTCAGCACCACGGCTCATGGCGTGATCCGCCAGCCCCAGCACGTCCCGCAGCGGCGCCTGGCCGACGTGGACTATCGCCGCCGCCCCCGCCGCGCGGGCGAGCGGGACTGTGAGCTCCACGATGCGCCTCCGGTCGGCAGGTGACAGCTCGGCGGCGTCCCCGGTGCCGCCGCACAGGTACAGGCCCTGCACGCCGGCCGCCAGCACCCGTTCGGCGTTGGCGACGACGGCGTCCGAGTCGACACCGCCGTCGCCTGCGACCGGGGAGACCAGCGGAACGATGATCCCCGACAGGTTCATGCCGCCTTGAGCTCCCGCACCGCGTCGCGGATGGAGTCGGTCATGATCGTCAGGTCGTCATCGCTGATCCCGCACCACCAGGGCAACGAGAACGAGTTGTCCCACCAGCTCTCGAGCACCGGGCAGTCGAACGCGCCGGCCCCCAGCTTCTGGAACAGCGGGTAGCGGTAGAGCGGGTGGTACTGCACGATCGCGCGGATGCCGTAGCGAGTCGTGAGCAGGTCCATCAGGTCGTCGCGGGTCTTGCCGAAGGCGCTGCCGTCGAAGTGCACGACGTACTGGTGCACCACGTAACGGCCGCCCTCGATGATCTCCGGGAAGCTGATCTCCGGCACGTCCGCCAGGGCGGCCCGGATCTTGTGGTCCTGCGCGATCAGGATCTCGTTGTTCGGCATGACGCTGCGGAGCTGGACGGAACCCAGCGCGCACTGCGGCTCGCCGATGCAGAAGTTCTGCGGCCACTGCCCCGGCCAGAACTCGTCGACGTTGCTCATCGCCGGGAGCCAGTAGCGATCCCTCGGTCCCTGGAACGCCGTCAGGCCGTTGTGCCTGACCCCGGGCACCGCCTTGGCGATCTCGGGATCCTTCACGACGAACATCCCGCCCTCGCCGAGGGTGGTCATCGTCTTGGCCGCGTGGAAGCTGAAGCAACTGAAGTCGCCGAAGGTGCCGACGTGCTGGCCGTCGATCGTGCAGTCGAGCGACTGCGCGCAGTCCTCGATCACCTTCAGGTCGTGCTCGCGCGCGATCGCCATGATCGCCTTCATGTCGCACGGGATGCCGAGCAGGTGCACCGCCACGATGGCCTTCGTCCGCGGGGTGATCTTGCGCTCGATGTCGGCGGGATCGATCGTCCAGGTGCCCGGGTGGATGTCCGCCCAGACGATCTTCGCGCCGAGGTCGCCGAAGGGGATCGCCGTGGCGCAGTAGGTGTACGCGGGGATGATCACCTCGTCGCCGGGGCGAATGTTGCTGAAGATGCCCGCGAGCTTGAGCGCGCTCGTGCAGTTGGAGACGCCGAACGCGTGCTCGGCGCCGATGAAGGCGCCGAAGTCGCGTTCGAAGGCCTCCAGGTAGTCGCCCTGCGTCTGGCCCTCGGCGTTCCGCATGGCGTCCACGACGGCGGCGATCTCGTCCTCGGTGTAGCCGTGCTGCCGTTGCGGGAAGATGATCCTGTAGCCCTCGACCCAGCCTCGGCCGCTGGGGTCACTGAGCTTCTCGGTGACTGTTGTTGGGGTGCTCATGAATCACTCTCCTTCGTGGTTGTCGATGGCGGTGTGCCTGACGAGGCGGGTCGTGTCGATCACCTCGCACATGATGTCTTCCTTGTTGGCGTCGTACGCGACGAGCAGCAGGTCGCCGTCCACCAGGCAGCACGGGTACTGGTGCCCGTTGATCTTCAGCAGACCCTTCCTGCGCATCTCCGCGGGCGAGTCGTTGATCATGTAGACGTCGTCGAAGGCCACTCCGTCGTCGCTCAGCAACAGCATGAGCGGACGCCTGTCGAGCAGCGTGCCGATGGCGTTGTTGACGAGGAAGTAGCGGCCGTCCGACAGCCTTCCGGCATAGAGCCGGCTCATGGAGTCGGGGATGTCCGACAGCACCGGCTCGCTCCAGGTGCGGCCACCGTCGTCGGAATGGTTGACGTAGACCCTGCACGAGGAGCCCTCGTCGCGCCAGAACACCATGATCCTGCCCGAGTCGAGCTGGAACCAGGTGCTCTCGCCGTACGGGAACCAGGCGCCCTCGGGTTCGGGGACGGAGATGAACTCGGGCTGGGCGAGCAGGTCGTCGCCGGGCCACAGCAGGATGGCAGGGCCCGCGTTGCGCGTCGTGCAGACGCACAGCAGGCGGCCTTCCTGGGTGAGGCGCGGCGCCTCGAAGATCCACTTGATGTCCGAGCCGTAGGTGCTGACCTTGTCGAAGCTGCGGCCGTCGGTGGAGGCGTAGAGGTCGACGTAGGCGGTGTCGGGGTTGATGCGGCGCATCCCCGTCGCGGTCTCGTCGTGCTCGGTCTCCTCGGTCATCACGATGATGTAGAGGACGTCCTCGGTCGCGTGCATGGCGACGCAGTTGTGCGCCCACTGGCTGCCGGGCTCGACGTCGGCGACGATGTCGGGATCGCTCCAGACCCGTCCGTCGGGAGAGGAGGCGATGAGCACCCGCTGGCCCGCGTCCTCCTCGTTGCGGAAGCCGTTCGACCAGGCGAAGCGGTACAGCCCCTTGAACTTGGCGATCTGGTTGTGGTGGTTGTAGGAGCCGTTCTCGGCGTTCCCGTAGTAGACGATCGAGCGCCTGGCACCGGGGATCGGCGGGATGAGCGGCGGCTCGGCGCCCTTCGTCCCGTGATCGCTGTCGGTCATGAGGCACTCGAACTGCTGGAAGACGCGTCTCCAGTGATACTCGGTCAACGAGCCGGCGACAGCCGGCGTGAGCAGACGGGCTTCACGACGATCGCGGATCGGGTACTCGCTGGGCACTGTGGCTCCCCTTCAGGTGGCATGTAGTGGGGGGGGTGGGGGGGGGGGGCCCCCCCCCCCCCCCCG
>JAEWIK010000233.1 GCA_023387135.1 Actinomycetes bacterium
CTCGGGCGCAACGCCAGCGAGAACGACCTGAACCACTCCAGCCTGTCCTCGGAGTAGCGGGCCACCCCGAGCACCCAGCCGGCACCGGGGGTCGTGGTCCGCAGCCGCAGGCTGCAGTCGAACAGCCCGCCGTCCCTGCCGAGCCAGCGACGCCTGACGATGAGCCAGCAGACCGGCAGGACTATCGCGATGAACGCGACGGCGGCGACGATCTCTGTTACCTCCAGCCAGACCATCGCGCGCGTCTCCGTCTCAGGCCTGCGAGCGGCCCTGGGCGAGGTGGGCCGCCTTCACCTGGGCAAGGGCCCGGTAGTAGTGGTGCCTCGTCTCCTCGTCGGTCTCGCCCTCGTTGAGCCTGCGTTCGGCTTCGGCCAGTTCGTGCTCGGCGGCGCGCAGGTCGATCTCGCGCGCCACCCTCGCGTACTGGCTCAGCAGCGACACCCGATTGTCGGCGACCGAGATGAAACCGCCGTCGATGGCCAGCACCTCGCGCCGGCCGTCGACAGTCAACACCTCGGCCGCGCACGGGACGAGGCCCGCCAGGAACGGCTCGTGGTTGGGCAGGACGCCGATATCACCCTCTGTCGTGCGGGCGACGACGCTCAGCGCGTCGCCCTCCCAGGCGATCCCCGTCGCGGAGACCACCTCGACCCGGATGGTGTCGGCCATCTCAGCCTTCCTTCTGGATCTTCGCCCAGTTCTCCATGACCATGTCCATGCCGCCCACGTTGAAGAAGGCCTGCTCGGCGATGTGGTCGACCTCGCCGTCGCAGATCATCCTGAACGACTCGATGGTGTCCTCCAGCGGCACCGTCGAGCCCGGGACGTTGGTGAACTTCTCGGCCATGTAGGTGTTCTGCGAGAGGAACTGCTGGATCCTGCGCGCCCTGGCCACGATGATCTTGTCCTCCTCGGACAGCTCGTCGACGCCGAGGATGGCGATGATGTCCTGCAGCTCCTTGTTCCGCTGCAGGATCTGCTTCACCCGGATGGCGGTGTCGTAGTGCGCCTGGCCGATGAACTGCGGGTCGAGGATGCGGCTCGTGGACGACAGCGGGTCGACCGCCGGGTAGAGGCCGCGGGACGCGATGTCACGCGAGAGCTCGGTGGTCGCGTCGAGGTGGGCGAAGGTGGTCGCCGGCGCCGGGTCGGTGTAGTCGTCCGCCGGGACGTAGATCGCCTGCATCGAGGTGATCGAGTGGCCGCGGGTGGAGGTGATGCGCTCCTGCAGCTGGCCCATCTCGTCGGCCAGGTTCGGCTGGTAGCCCACCGCCGACGGCATGCGGCCGAGCAGGGTCGACACCTCCGAGCCCGCCTGGGTGAACCTGAAGATGTTGTCGATGAAGAGCAGCACGTCCTGGTTCTGCACGTCGCGGAAGTACTCCGCCATGGTGAGCGCCGAGAGCGCGACCCGGAGGCGGGTGCCCGGCGGCTCGTCCATCTGGCCGAACACGAGGGCAGTGTCCTTCATGACCCCGGCCTCGATCATCTCGTGGATCAGGTCGTTGCCCTCACGGGTGCGCTCCCCCACGCCCGCGAACACCGAGGTGCCGCCGAAGTTGTGGGCGATCCTGTAGATCATCTCCTGGATCAGCACCGTCTTGCCCACGCCGGCACCGCCGAACAGGCCGATCTTGCCGCCCTGCACGTACGGGGTCAGCAGGTCCAGCACCTTGATGCCGGTGTGCAGCATCTGGGTCTTCGGTTCGAGGGCGTCGAACGCCGGCGCCGGACGGTGGATCGGCCAGCGCTCCTTGACCTCCAGCTTGGAGATGTCGTCGTTCAGGCACTCGCCGGTGACGTTCCACACCCTGCCCTTGGTGATGTCTCCCACGGGGACGGAGATGGGCGCGCCGGTGTCGCGCACCCTCGTGCCGCGGCGCATGCCGTCCGTCGGCTTGAGGGAGATCGCGCGCACGGTGTTGTCGCCGACGTGCAGCGCCACCTCGGCGGTGATCGTCCGGTTGCCCTCATCGGTCTCGATGTCGATCAGCAACGCGTTCAGCAGGTCGGGCATCTGGTCGGCGGCGAACTCGACGTCCACCACCGGGCCGATCACCCGGGCAACGCGCCCGATCCCGGTCTCCTGCTCGGTGGCCGGGCTGTCGATAGTCACTGTCATCTGGAGTCCTTCGCCTCTCACTGTTTCTCGCTCGTCGACCCGATCGGCGCGGGAAGGGGGTCGCCCCGTCCCGCCGCCCTCTCAGGTCTGTTCGGCCAGCGCGCCAGCGCCACCGACTATCTCGCTGATTTCCTGGGTGATCTCTGCCTGTCGAGCCTGGTTGGCCTCTCGGGTCAGCCGCTCGATGAGTTGCTGGGCGTTGTCGGTCGCCGACTTCATGGCCCGCTGCTGGCTGGCGAGCTGGGACGCCGCCGACTGCAGCAGGTAGAACCAGATGCGGCTGCGGACGTACAGCGGCAGCAGCGCGTCCAGCACCGTCTCGGCGTCCGGCTCGAAGCCGTAGAGCGGCACGAGGTCGTTGGTGCCGACGTCGTGGACCCCCTCGACGACCTCCAGCGGCAGCACCCGCCTGACCCGCGGGGACTGGCTGATCATCGACTCCATGCGGGTGTAGAC
>JAEWIK010000243.1 GCA_023387135.1 Actinomycetes bacterium
CGGTAGAACCGCTCGATGTCGTTGCCCTTGTACGTGGAGCCGTCGCCCCACACCCACACGTCGTCCTCGCGCATCGCGCGCACCAGCAGCGTGCCGGTGACGGCGCGTCCGATGGGGGTGGTGTTGAAGTAGGTGCGTCCGCCGGTCCTGATGTGGAAGGCGCCGCAGGTCAGGGCGACCAGGCCCTCCTCGACCATCAGCTCGCGGCAGTCGACCATGCGCGACAACTCGGCGCCGTAGGCGAGCGCCCGTCCCGGCACCGACTCGATGTCGGGCTCGTCGTACTGCCCGAGGTTGCCGGTGTACGTGCAGGGGATCGCCCCCTTCTCGCGCATCCACGCGACGGCGACGGAGGTGTCGAGGCCACCGGAGAAGGCCAGGCCGACGCGCTCGCCAACAGGTAGTTCGGTGAGGACCTTGGGCATGCCGCGATCCTATCGGTTCGACGCCCCAGCCCCTTGCCGGGCGGCCGGTCGTGACCAGGCGCCGGTCCTGCTAGCCGTTGGGCTGGGCGCCGCCGTAGCGGCGGTCGCGCGTGACGTACAGCTCGACGGCGCGCCACAGGTCGCGCCTGTCGAAGTCGGGCCAGAGGGTGTCGAGGAAGACGAGTTCGGCGTAGGCGGACTGCCAGAGCAGGAAGTTCGACGTCCGCTGCTCGCCGGAGGACCTCACGAACAGGTCCACGTCGGGGATCTCCGGTTCGTCGAGGAACTTGCGGAACCGCTCCTCGGTGAGCCGGGACGGGTCGAGCTCCCCGCGCATCGCGGCCTCGGCTATCGCCCGGGCGGCATCGGTGATCTCGGCCCTGCCGCCGTAGTTGACGCAGAACTGCAGGGTGAGGACGGAGTTGTCCTGGCTCTGCCGCTCGGCGTCCTGCAGTTCGTGGATGACCGACTTCCACAGCCTCGGCACCCTGCCCGCCCAGCGGATGCGGACGCCCATGGCGTCGAGCTGGTCGCGCCGGCGATGGATGACGTCGCGGTTGAAGCCCATCAGCCAGCGGACCTCGTCGGGGGAGCGACGCCACTTCTCGGTGGAGAACGCGTACGCCGACAGGTACTTGATGCCGAGCTCGATGGCCCCTTCGATCACGTCGAAGAGCGCGTCCTCGCCGCGGGCGTGCCCCTCGGTGCGGGGCAGCTTGCGGGCCTTCGCCCAGCGTCCGTTCCCGTCCATGACCAGGGCGACGTGCCTGGGCAGCAGGGCCGGATCGATGGCCGGCGGCCGGGCGCCCGACGGGTGTGGAGTCGGAGGACGGGGAACCTTGCGCGCTGCCACGGGGGAAGCCTATCCGCTGTCGCTCGGGAGGCGGCCGGAGGCCCTCGAAACAGAGTTGAGTCTGACCCGCGCAACTCTTGATTCGCGTACGGAATCGTTGCAGACTGGGAGCTGTTAGCACTCATGTAGTGAGAGTGCTAAGGAACTACCGAAGGAGGAACTACTCATGGCACTCACCTTTGATCCGTTCCGTGAGATGGATCGCTGGTTCTCCGATGTCGCCCGTGTCCCCGCAGCGGCAGGGATGCCGATGGACCTCTACCGCGAGGGCGAGGCCTTCATCGCGCGCATCGACCTGCCTGGAGTTGACCCGTCCTCGATCGACATCGACGTCGAGGACCGGACCCTCACCATCAGGGCCGAGCGTCGCACCCCCGCCGGCGAGGGCGAGCAGAAGTGGCTCGTCCACGAGCGCCCGACAGGGACCTTCGCCCGTCAACTGACCCTCGGACAGGGAGTCGCGCTGGACCAGATCCACGCCGACTACTCAGACGGTGTGCTCAGCCTGATCATCCCGGTCGCCGAAGAGGCGAAGCCGCGGAAGATCACCGTCGGACACACCGGCAGCCCGACAGCCATCGAGGGCAGGGTCGAGTCCGAAGCAGCGATCTGACCCCACGACACCGGCGCCGCGACCCTCAGGGCCGCGGCGCTCGTGGGTCGTCAGGGAGTCACAGTCCCGCGGACGCCCGGCTGAGCTTGTTGAGCTGCCCGCGGGTGAGCTTGAGCTGCAGCGAGGCGAGCAGGGGAGGCAGTTGGTCGACGTCGCTCACGCTGGCGATCGGCGCCACCACCCCGGGCTGCTTCGCGAGCCAGGCCAGCGCCACCGTCGCCGGCTCCGCGCCCAGCTCTTCTGCCACCGACACCAGGACGTCGAGCACCGTGAAGCTCTCGGGAGTCGCGAAGCTCTTCACTCGCGCCGCCCGGTTGCCGTGGATGAGCTCGTCGCGGGCGTACTTGCCGGTGAGGAAGCCCGCGGCCAGGCCGTAATAGGGGACGATCGCCAGGTGGTGCTCGGCGGCGAGCGCCGCGAGGCCGTTCTCGACCTCCGCCCGGTGGATCAGGTTGTAGTGCGGCTGCAGCGCGACCGGCAGGGCGAGACCCTCCTTGGTCGCGACCTCGATCACCTCCGCCACCCGCTCGGCGCTGAAGTTCGAGAGCCCGTAGTGGCGGATGGCGCCCTGCTTGATCATGCCGTCGAAGGCGCCCAGCCATTCGGCGGTGGGCACGTGCGGGTCGTCGTCGTGAGCGAAGTAGAGGTCGATGGTCTCCACACCGAGCCGGCGGCGGGAGCCGTCCAGGCAGATCCGGAGGTTCGCGGGACGCAGGCCGCGGTGGATCGGGTGTTTGCCGACCTTGGTGGCGATGACCAGGCCGTCGCGGCTGCCGCGGTGCCTCAGCCAGGCGCCGATGGCGCTCTCCGACTCGCCGCCGGGATGTCCCGGCACCCACGCGGAGTAGGAGTCGGCGGTGTCGATGAAGTTGCCGCCACCGTCACAGAAGCCATCGAGGATGCGTTCGGACATGGCTGTGTCGGCGGTCCAGCCGAAGACATTTCCGCCCAGGCACAGGGGTGACACTCTCAACGTCGAGATGCGTTCCATGCACATACCCTATGAGCCGAGCTCGAAGTCCACCGTGAGATGCACGAAGAGTTCCTGCGTTGCGTTGAATTCGACCCCCGGATCGACGGGTGCCGACTTCGCCGAGCGTGCTCCCAGCAGCATCGCGTCGGTCGCCTCGAACGACATGCGCGGGCTCGGCACGTTCCACGAGTCGCTGATGAGCGAGATGCCGGTGATGCTCGACCCCGCCGCGGCGGCGACGGCGTCCGCCTTGCGCCTGGCCTTCGTGAACGCGGCGGCGGTCGCGGGGATGCTCGCCTCGAACGAGTCGAACACCCACTCCAGCTCGCTGAGGGTGAGGTCGGGCCTGTCGGCGAGGACTCCGAGCGCCGCGGGGAGCTCGTCGGCGCCGACGGCGATCACGAGGGAGAACTCGACCTGCTGGTTCTTCCCCAGGACGCCGCTGTGCGACTGCAGCGTGACGCCCTGCACCTCGACGGCGTCCTCCCCGATCCCGACGGCGCCGAGCGCCAGCACGAGGTCGCGCACCTCCGCCGCCTTCTTCGCCGCGGCGTTGCCGAACAGGGCCGACGAGCCCTTGACCCGCGCGTGCAGGCGCGCGGAGCCGGCGGTGATGCGCACCGAGTCGTCGATGGTGATGCGGAGGATTCCCATCGGCACAGACTAGAGGGGAGCCGCGCAGGACGACAGCGACAAGGACCGCCAAAAGTGCCACGATGCGCTCATGACCAACGATCTTCCCGAACTCATCGCTGCCCTCGAAGCCGAGAACCGCGACCTGGTGCTGGCGAACTTCACCCCCGACGACGCCTGGCGGCTGGGCTGCCGCATCCGCGAGCTCGCCGTAGAGCGCGCGCTGCCGGTGGCGATCGACATCTGGCGCGGGGAGCAGCAACTCTTCCACGCAGCACTCGACGGCAGCTCGGCCGACAACGATTCGTGGCTGCGCCGCAAGGCGGCCGTCGTGCGCCGCTTCGACGCGGCGTCACTCCTCGTCGGTTACAGGTTCCAGGCCAGGGGCCAGGAGTTCAACGCCCAGACCCAGTTGCCCTTCCAGGAGTTCGCCGCCCACGGCGGCGCCGTCCCCGTCCGCGTCCGCGGGGTGGGACTCGTCGGCACCGCCGCGGTCTCCGGACTCGCGGGCTCCGAGGACCACGCGCTCGTGGTCGAGGCCCTCACCGAGCTCGCGAGTTCCTAGGGGCCATCTAGAGGTTCTCGACGGCGGCGCGCTCGACTGCCAGCCCGGCCGTGTAGCGCCGCATGAAGCTCTCGAAGCCAGCGACGTCGGCGGGGTCGGGGTCCACCGACTCCAGCCCCGCCTTCGCGAAGACCTCGGCGGCGAGGAACTCGCCCAGGCTCTGTCCGGGCTCGCCGTCCTTCATGAAGGCGGCCAGCACGGCGATGCCCCAGGCGCCGCCCTCCCCGGCGATCTCGCCCACGCTGACGGGTGCGTCGATCGCGGCGGCGAGGAACCGCTGGGCGACGCCCTTGGTCTTGAACAGCCCGCCGTGGGCGAACATCGTGTCGAGCCTGACGCCCTCGTCCTGCAGCAGCACGTCCATGCCGATCCGCAGGCTCGCGAGCGAGGCGAACAGGTGGGAGCGCATGAAGTTGGCGAGGGTGAACGCGCTGTCGGGGGTCCTCACGAACAGCGGGCGGCCCTCCTCGAAGCCCGTGATGTGCTCGCCCGACAGGTAGTTGTACGCCAGCAGGCCGCCGGCGTCCGGCTCACCCGCGAGGGCCGACCGGAAGAGGGTCTCGAACACCGCCGAGCTGTCGGCGGGAGTCCCCAGCGCCGTGGCGAACTCGCCGAACAGCCCGGCCCACGAGTTGAGCTCGCTGGCGCCGTTGTTGCAGTGGACCATCGCCACGAGGTCGCCCGCGGGGGTCGTGACGAGGTCGAGTTCGGAGTGCTGCCGCGCCAGCTCGTGTTCGAGCACGACCATGGCGAAGATCGACGTGCCGGCGCTCACGTTGCCGGTGCGCTGTGCGACGGAGTTGGTGGCGACCATGCCGGTGCCCGCGTCACCCTCCGGCGGGCACAGCGGGATGCCCGGCTGCAGCGCGCCTGTCGGATCGAGCAGCGTGGCGCCCTCGGGGGTGAGGCGTCCGGCCGTCTCGCCGGCGGTCTCGACGGTGGGCAGCAGGTCGGCCAGCTTCCAGCCGAGGCCCTTCCCTGCGACCAGGTCGTCGAACTGGGCGAGCATGGCGGAGTTGTAGTCGCCGGTGGCGATGTCGATGGGGAACATGCCTGACGCGTCGCCCACCCCGAGCACGCGTTCGCCGGTCAGGCGCCAGTGGACGTAGCCGGCGAGGGTGGTGAGGTGCGCGATCGAGGCCACGTGCTGTTCGCCGTTGAGGATCGCCTGGTAGAGGTGCGCGATGCTCCAGCGCTGCGGGATGTTGTGCCCGAACAGGGAGGAGAGCTCGCCGGCGGCCTGGCCGGTGATCGTGTTGCGCCAGGTGCGGAAGGGGACGAGCAGCTCGCCGGACGCGTCGAAGGCGAGGTAGCCGTGCATCATCGCCGACACCCCGAGCGCCCCGACGCTCGCGAGCTCGACGCCGTACTTCTCACGCACGTCCGCGACCAGCGAGGCGTAGCACGCCTGCATGCCCTCCCAGACCGCCTCGAGGGAGTAGGTCCAGATCCTGTCGACGAACTGGTTGTCCCAGTCGTGGCTCCCGGTGGCCAACGGGGCAGCGTCGGGCCCGACGAGGACCGCCTTGATGCGGGTGGAACCGAGTTCGATGCCGAGCGCTGTCGCGCCCTCCTCGATGGCGGCGCGGGCACTGGTCTGAGTGGGGCTGGCGGTCATCATTGATCCTTCCTCGTCGCTCCTCGACGGCATCCTACGCATCCCCGGGACGTCGCGCGCGCCGCCCGGGACCCCGCCCGCCACCACGCCGCCGGGGCTCCCGGAAACGCTGGGATCGACGAGGGAGAATGGTCGAGTGCCGACCTATCGCGATGAGGCGGTCGTGCTTCGTACCCACAAGCTGGGGGAGGCCGACCGGATCATCACCATGCTGTCGCGGCAGCACGGAAAGGTCAGGGCGGTCGCGCGGGGAGTCCGGCGCACGTCCTCGAAGTTCGGCGCGCGGCTGGAGCCCTTCACCCACGTCGACCTGCAGTTCGCGACCGGCAGGTCGCTGGACGTCATCACCCAGGCAGTGACCCTCCACCCGTACTCGGAACCCCTCAGCCACGACTACGAACGCTTCACGACAGGGCAGGTGATCATCGAGACCGCCGACAGGCTGGTCACCGAGGAAGGCGAGCCCGCCCTGCAGCAGTACCAGCTGCTGCTGGGGGCGCTGCACGCGCTGACGGGCGGCACGGCGGACGGCCCCCGGCCCGGCGTGATGGTCATGGATTCCTACCTGTTGCGGGCGGTGGCGCTGGCCGGCTACGCGCCGAGCCTCGACGACTGCGCGCGGTGCGGGGCGCCGGGGCCCCACGAGGCGTTCTCACCCGCCATGGGTGGCATGGTGTGCAGGTCCTGCCGTCCGCCGGGCTCGACGCACCCCGCGCCCGAGACTGTCGGCTATCTCGCGGCGCTGCTCACCGGCGACTGGGAGGCGACCCGCGGGGTCGAGCCCGTCACCGAACGCCAGGGGAGCGGCCTGGTCGCGGCGTTCGTCGCGTGGCACCTCGACCGCGGCCTGCGATCCCTGACCCACGTCGAGCGCTGACGCCCGCGCGTCAGTCGTCGTCGTCGACGTCGTCCCACTCGTCGGGGTGGGCGGCCACGTACTCCATCGCCGCTATCAGGCTCTGGGCGTCGTACGGCCCGACGTGGCGGCGGTTGCCGATGAAGAACGTCGGCGTCGCCCGCACGCCGCTGGCGATCCCGCTGTTCACGTCCCTGCGGACCCTGCGCGCCAGCTTGTCGTCCTGGATGTCGCGGACGAACTTCTCGGTGTCGAGCCCGAGCTCGCCGGCGTAGCCGACGAGGTCCTCGAACTCCAGTTCCGCCTGGCGCTTGAACAACAGGTCGTGCATGTCCCAGTACCTGCCCTGCCTCCCGGCGGCTTCGGCGGCCACCGCCGCCAGGTCGGAATGCGGATGGACGTCGGTCAGCGGGAAGTGCCGCGAGACGTAGCGCACCCTGTCGCCGAAGTGCTCGCAGACCTCCTTCGTGACCCCTGTCGCCTGCGCGCAGAAGGGGCACTCGAAGTCCAGGTACTCCACGAGGGTGAACTCGGCGTCGACGCGGCCGTGGATGTGGTCGCGCGCGGGGTCGACAGGCTCGCTGAGGACGCGCGGACGCTCGGCGTCCCGCTGCCCGAAGAAGCGTGCCGCGATGGCGAACAGCGCCCAGCCCAGGCCGGTGGCGAGCACGACGGACAGCAGCACCCCGACAGTCGCCTCGTCCCGCAGGACGGGATCGTCGAAGGCGAGCTCGATGATGAGCAGGGCGACGGTGAAGCCGATGCCCGACAGGGCGCCGCCCGCGAGCACGTGCCCGCCGCCGACCCCTTGCGGGAGCCTGCCCAGCCCGAGCCTCACCGAGCCGAGGGCGCCGACTCCGATGCCGATCAGCTTGCCGAGCACGAGGCCGGCGGTGACGCCCCAGGTGACGGGAGAGGCCAGCGCGTCGGCGAGCACCCCGCCGCGCAGGTCGACCCCGGCGTTGGCGAGGGCGAACACGGGGACGACGACGTAGCTCGTCCAGCCGTGCAGCGCCTCCTGCAGCCTCTCGTTGACGCTGATCGTCCGGTTCAGCAGGTCCCTGGTGGCACGCTGCACCCCGGGCAGGGGCGACTGCCTGAACGCCCTGAACTGGGTCGCCGCGGCATCGACCCTCGCCCTGCTGGGTTCGGACGCGGGGATCAGCAGGCCCGCCAGCATTCCTGCTATCGACGCGTGGATCCCCGAGTCGAGCGTCGAGAGCCAGGCCACCACGACGAGCGCGAGGTACGGCGAGGCCCGCCAGACCTCCAGCCTGTCGAGCACCACCAACCCCGCGATGGCGAGCACCGCGACGATCAGCGGGGGCAGGTTGACGTGGTCGGTGTAGGCGATGCCGATGACGCTGACGGCGACGATGTCGTCGATCACCGTGAGGGTGAGCAGGAACACCCGGAGCTGGGTCGAGACGGCGGGGCCCACGAGGGCGAGCACGCCGAGCAGGAAGGCGGTGTCGGTGCCGATCACCGCACCCCAGCCGTGCGCCGCCGCACCGCCCGGGTTGAAAGCGAGGTAGATCAACGCGGGCACCACCATGCCGCCCACGCCTGCGATCAGCGGGACGACGATCTGGCGGCGCTCGGTCAGCTCGCCGACGGCGAACTCGTGCCGCACCTCCATGCCGATGACGAAGAAGAACACGACCATCAGGCCGTCGTTGATCCAGTGGTGGAGGCTCATGCTCACCCCGGCATCGCCTGCCATGAGGCTGATGGGGGTCTGCAGGAGGTCGTTGTAGACGCCCGACCAGGGGGAGTTCGCCCACACCAGGGCGATCACGCTCGCGGCGACCAGCAGCCCCGCGCTGCCGGTCTCGTTGCGCATGAACCGCAGCAGCGGTGAGGACGACAGCATCCCGGCGAGGTCGCGGTGCCCGCCGTCGGTGGCGACGGGCGTGATCGTCAACTCGGTCATGGAACTCCCTCCCGGGCCTGCCGGACCCGCTCGGTAGGGTGAACGCATGCTCGCCATCAGCAGATTCCGGGTGCCGGCGTCGAATGCTGCAGGGTTCGTCTCCAGGGCCCGCGTCGCCGTCGACTTCTTCGCGTCCTGCACCGGTTGTCTGGGGGTCGACCTGCTGCAGAACCTCGACGATCCCGAACTGTGGACCATCACCTCGCGTTGGGTGGACGTGGGCTCGTACCGGCGCAGTTTCAACGGCTACGACGCCAAGCTCGCCCTGGTCCCCGTGCTGAGCGAGGCCATCGACGAGCCGAGCGCGTACGCCGAACCCGAGGACGTGGGGCCGAACCTGCCCCGCTCGCTGTGAGGGTGCGCCGGAAGGGCAGTGGTGGCAGCGCGCCCCGCCAACGGGCGGCGGGTCACCGGCCCCGGTCGCGCACGCTCTAAGCTAGGCCGGGTTGCGCATTGCCAGCCGGGCAATGACGCGGACGACAAGGAGCAGAAGTGGCCAGCCGCCTCGACAACGTGATCACCCTCACCAAGCGCCGCGGGTTCGTCTACCCGTGCGGCGAGATCTACGGCGGCACGCGCGCCGCCTGGGACTACGGTCCCTACGGCGTTGCCCTCAAGGAAAACATCAAGCGGCAGTGGTGGCGCTCGGTGGTCGAGGGCCGCGACGACGTGGTGGGTCTCGATTCGTCGATCATCCTGCCTCGCCAGGTGTGGGTCGCGTCCGGTCACGTGGGGGTGTTCTCCGATCCGCTCACCGAGTGCCTCTCCTGCCACAAGCGGTTCCGTTCCGACCAGCTGGAGGAGGCCTTCGAGTTCAAGAAGGGACGCAAGCCCAGCGGCCTGTCGGAGATCAACTGCCCCGAGTGCGGCACCCTCGGCCAGTTCACCGAGCCCCGCGACTTCAACATGATGCTCAAGACCTACCTCGGCGTGATCGAGGACGAGTCCGGACTGCACTACCTGCGTCCCGAGACGGCGCAGGGCATCTTCATCAACTTCAAGAACGTCGAGAACACCAGCCGCATGAAGGTGCCCTTCGGCATCGGCCAGGTCGGCAAGAGCTTCCGCAACGAGATCACCCCGGGCAACTTCATCTTCCGCACTCGTGAGTTCGAGCAGATGGAGATGGAGTTCTTCGTCAAGCCGGGCACCGACGAGGAGTGGCACCAGCACTGGATCGACGCCAGGACCGCCTGGTACACCGACCTCGGGATCTCGGCCGCCAACCTGCGGCACTACGAGCACCCCAAGGAGAAGCTGTCCCACTACTCCAAGCGGACCGTCGACATCGAGTACTACTTCGGCTTCGTCGGCGGCGACGGCTGGGGCGAGCTCGAAGGCATCGCCAACCGGACCGACTTCGACCTCGGCACCCACTCCAAGCACTCCGGCCAGGACCTCTCCTACTTCGAGCAGGCCACGGGTGAGCGCTACCTGCCGTACGTGATCGAGCCGGCCGCCGGGCTCACCCGGTCGCTGATGGCGTTCCTCGTCGAGGCCTACACCGAGGACCAGGCCCCCAACACCAAGGGCGGCTTCGACACCCGGACGGTGCTCAAGCTCGACCCGCGGCTCGCGCCGGTGAAGGCCGCGGTGCTCCCGCTCTCGCGCAACGAGCAGCTCTCGCCCAAGGCACGCGACCTGGCCGCGGAACTGCGCAGGTACTGGAACATCGAGTTCGACGACGCCCAGGCGATCGGACGGCGCTACCGCCGCCAGGACGAGATCGGCACGCCGTACTGCATCACCGTCGACTTCGACACCCTGGACGACCAGGCAGTGACGATCCGCGACCGCGACACGATGAACCAGGAGCGGGTCGCGCTCGACAACGTGAGGAGCTACCTTGCGGAGCGTCTCCCAGGCTGCTGACGGCGTCCCGCCGCTGCGGCTCGGCGGGCTTGTCGTCGACGTCCCGGTGGTGCTGGCTCCGATGGCCGGCATCACCAACGCCGCCTATCGGCAGCTCTGCCGGGAGCAGGGCGCGGGCCTCTACGTGTGCGAGATGATCACCTCGCGCGGGGTGGTCGAGCGCAACCCGAAGACCTTCGACATGCTGAGGTTCGACCCGGGCGAGACGGTTCGGTCGGTGCAGCTCTACGGCGTCGAGCCGTCGGTCATGGCCAGGGCGGCGGCGATCCTGTGCGACGAGTTCGGGGTGGCCCACATCGACCTCAACTTCGGGTGCCCGGTGCCCAAGGTGACCCGGCGCGGCGGCGGCGGCGTCCTGCCGTGGAAGCGCGACAGGCTGGCGGCCATCCTCCGCGCGACGGTCAAGGCCGCCGCACCGTACGGCGTGCCGGTCACGATGAAGACGCGGATCGGCATCGACGACGAGCACGTCACCTATCTCGACGCCGGCCGCATCGCCGAGGACGCGGGCTGCGCGGCGATCGCGCTGCACGCGCGCACGGTGAAGCAGGCGTACTCGGGGGAGGCGCGCTGGGAGGCGATCGCCACGCTCACCGACCACGTCGGCATTCCCGTGCTGGGCAACGGTGACATCTGGGAGGCGTCGGACGCGCTGGAGTTGATGCGCCGGACCGGCTGTGCGGGGGTGGTGATCGGCCGCGGCTGCCTCGGCCGCCCGTGGCTGTTCCGCGATCTCGCGGACGCCTTCGCCGGACGCGACACCCGGACGCTGCCGACGCTGGGCGAGGTGGCGTCGATGGTCCGCCGCCACGCCGAACTGCTCGCCGGCCTCTACGGCGAGCAGCACGGCCTGACCGACCTGCGCAAGCACATGGCCTGGTACTTCAAGGGCTTCCCCGTGGGCGGTGACCTGCGGCGCGGCCTGGCGACGGTGTCGTCCCTCGCCCAG
>JAEWIK010000318.1 GCA_023387135.1 Actinomycetes bacterium
GTGCGCGCGGACCTCGCGGCGTCGGGGGTCGAGGTGCTGGACGCCGCGCCGGCGGGGTTCGCGCTCGCGGCGTCCGTGGCGCTGGTCGACTCGCGCACTGCGGAACGCGCGGTGGTGAGCGGATCGGGCCACCGTCCGTCCTCGCTGGTGTTGGAGGCGGCGGGCGATCTGACGGCGGACGTCGTGCTGGTGGACGGCCACCACCCCGGCCTCGCGCTCGAAGCCGCCAGGAGGGCGGCCGGGGCAGGGACCCCTGTCGTGATGGACGCCGGCTCGTACAAGCCCGTCTTCGACGAGTTGTGGCGGTCCACGACCGACGTCATCTGCTCGGCCGACTACGTGGACCCCGCCGGCGTCGAGCCGCGCCAGTTGCTGGCCAGGGGGCCGCGGCTCGTCGCGGTGAGCCGCGGGGGAGAGCCACTGCTGTGGTGGGCCGGCGACTCCGCCGGTGAGCTGGAGGTCCCCAGGGTGACGGCGGTCGACACGCTCAGCGCCGGCGACGTTCTGCACGGCGCCTACTGCTTCGCCCTGGCGGACGGACGCACCCGGATCGACGCCCTCGGGTTCGCGCTCCGCGCGGCGTCCACGAAGGTCACCCGGCTCGGTCCTTTCGCGTGGCGCGACGCCCTGCGCGGGCCGCGTCACGAGTCCGCCTGAGCCGGCGCTGGAGTCGCGCGCGGCAGGGGGCGCCCTGGTGCTTTACTGAGTCCGTGTCCCGCGTCCGCAATCCGCTGCTGCTTGCCCTGATCGGGCTCCGCGGCAACGCCAGGGCAGCCACCTACACCGAACCGATGTGGGGCCTGTCGATGATGCTGGTCCTGCCGTACACGTCGGTGTACATGCTGGCGCTGGGGCTGCACGACGAGCAGATCGGCCTGCTGGCGACGGTCTCGATGCTCTCGCAGATGGTGTTCGGGCTGCTGGGCGGGGTCATCACCGACAAGTTCGGCAGGCGCTGGACGACAGCCATCTGGGACATCGTCGCCTGGTCGATCCCGTGCCTGATCTGGGCTGTCGCGCAGAACTTCTGGTTCTTCCTCGTCGCGTCGCTCATCAACGGCGCCTGGCAGGTCACCCAGAACTCCTGGGACTGCCTGCTGGTGGAGGACGTCAGGCCCGACCAGCTGACCAAGGTCTACTCGCTGGTGAAGGTGGCAGGTGACCTTTCGGCCCTGTTCGCGCCGATCGCTGCCGCGCTGGTCGCGCAGTTCGGCCTCGTGCCCGCCGTCCGCATCCTCTACCTCAACGCGTTCGTGGTGATGACGGCGAAGGTGTTCATCCTCTTCCGCTGGTCGACCGAGACCGCCACCGGCTGGATGCGCATGGAGCAGACCCGCGGCCAGAGCTTCTGGTCGCTGCTCGCCGGCTACCGGCAGGTCGTCGGCATCGCGCTGCGCTCCAAGGGCACGGTCTTCTCGCTCGCCATCATGGCGATCGTCGCTGCCGCCCAACTCGTGGAAGGCACGTTCTGGCAGGTCATCGCCAGCCAGAAGCTGCTGGTGCCGGACCCGCTGCTGCCCTTCTTCCCGATGCTGCGCTCCGTGCTGTCGATCATCTTCTTCTTCACCGTCATCCCGCGGCTGACCGGCGCGCACCACCTCAAGCGCCCCACCCTGCTGGGCTTCGCCGTCTGGCTGGTGGGGCAGGCGTTCCTCGTCGCCATCCCGGCGCCGGGCGGCGCGGCGGGCTGGGAGACCTTCGCCCTGCTGGGGCTGTCGCTGCTCTTCGACGGCTTCGGCATGGCGATCCTCGGCATGCTCGCCGAGTCGCTGGTGGCGCTCTCGGTGGACCGCGACGAGCGCTCCCGGGTGATGGCGCTGCAGCGGACGTTCGTCATGCTCGTGACGGCGCCGTTCGGCTGGATCGCCGGCTGGCTGTCGGGGATGGATCGCACCTACCCGTTCCTCCTCACGGGTGCCCTGCTGGCCCTCGGGTTGGTCGTCACGGCGCGGTTCTACGTCACCACTCACACAGATCCTGTGACGTCCGGCGTGTCTTCTTGACGACTTTGTCGATGGCCTCGCAAACGACGCCTGGGGCCCGCTAGGGTGACGGAGTCGTGTCCAGCACACGCCCGCCCCGAGAGGAAAGCCAGCCCGATGAATGACATCACCCCGTTGGGATCAGTGAAGTTCCTGAAGGTGAGCGAGGTGGCGGCGCTGCTCAGGGTGTCGAAGATGTCTGTCTACCGGCTGATCCACTCCGGCGACCTCGAAGCCGTCAGGTTCGGGCGCAATTTCAGGGTGCCCGAGCGGGCCGTCAACGCCTACCTGCTCGACTCGTTCTACGACGTCGGCTGACCCGATTTCCCGCTGGTGCCGCTGGACACTAGGATTTGGTGCTTGGGCCGGTCCTCCGGCCAGAATCGTCAGGGCTGGCACCCAGCCCGAACAACGTCCATTTGCCGGCGCAGGCCGGCACGCGAGAGGTCTGCCAAGTGGGTTCGGTCATCAAGAAGCGCCGCAAGAGGATGGCGAAGAAGAAGCACCGCAAGCTTCTGAAGAAGACGCGCATCCAGCGTCGCCGCGCCGGCCGGTAGTCCCCGCGCCTGGCCCGACAGTGGTCGCCTTCGGCCCCGAACGGGTGATTGTCCTTGTCAGGGACGGCTGCCACCTGTGCGCCGAGGCGCTCGCCGCCGTCGAAAAGGTCTGCTCCCTGACGGGTGCGACGTGGCGCAGCGTGGACGTCGACTCCGCACCTTCGCTGAAGGCGGAGTTCTCCGACCACGTCCCGGTCACCTTCGTCGACGGCGCCCTGCACTCCCGCTGGTTCGTCGACCAGGAAGCCCTCCGCACGGCGCTTGAGCCCGGCTGACGCCGCCGCCGTCCGGGGGTACCGCGTCCACGTATTGTTGAGCCGCCAGTCAGATCGCGGAGGAGCCCATGGCCACGAGCATCGTCCACGTCGTACGGCACGGTCAGGTCCACAATCCTGACGGCGTGCTGTACGGACGGCTCCCCGGCTACCACCTCTCCGACCTCGGCAGGCAGATGGCCGAGCGCGTCGGCGCCTTCTTCGCCGACGCCAACCTCGTCTGGCTCGTCAGCTCTCCGCTGGAACGGGCGCAGGAGACGATGGAACCCATCGCCGCCCACCACTCCCACCTCGACATCCACCTCGACGGCAGGGTGATCGAGGCCGCCAACCACTTCGAGGGCACCGCCTTCACCAGTGATCCGGGAGTGTGGCGCAGGCCCACCTCGTGGTGGGCGGTCCGCAACCCGCTGCGCCCGAGCTGGGGCGAGTCCTACACCTCGGTCGCCGCCCGCATGCAGGCGGCCATCGCCGACGCCGCCAGCCACGCCGAAGGCGCCGAGGCGCTGATAGTGAGCCACGAGCTCCCGATCTGGATGGCGCGGCTGTCGGCGGAGAACCGCCTGCTGATCCACGACCCGCGGCGTCGCCAGGCGCGCCTCGCGAGCGTCACCACCTTCACCTTCGATTCCGGGCGCCTCAGCGGCGTCGACTACGCGGAACCGGCCGGGGAGCTGATCCCGCTGAAGACCTCGAAGAAGTTCCGCCCGGGGTCGTGATGGTCGGCTCCTGGTTGGCCCGGACGCTCGGCGCGGCGGTGGCTGCCGTCGCGCTGGTGGCGTGCGCGGCCACCCCCACCGCCGGCACGGGCGGTTTCGTCAGCGGGGACGGCAGCATCTCGGTGGTCCCTGTCGACCAGCGCAAGGCGGCGCCCGTCATCGAGGGCGAGACGCTCGGCGGTGAGCGCTGGTCGAGCACCGAGGCCGCCGGCAAGGTGCTCGTCTACAACGTCTGGGGGTCGTGGTGCGCGCCCTGCCGCGCCGAGGCGCCCGACCTGGAGAAGGCCGCCGAACAGCGTGCCGGCAAGGCAGTCTTCATGGGGCTCAACACGCGGGACCCCGATCCGGCGGCGCCGAGGCAGTTCCTGAAGAGCCACGGCATCACCTACCCGAGCCTCTTCGACCCCGACGGACGCCTGTTGCTCGGCTTCGCGGGGGACCTGCCGCCGAGCGCGATTCCCACCACGCTCCTGGTCGACGGGCAGGGACGGGTCGCCGCCCGCATCCTCGGCGCCACGACGACGACCACCCTCGTCGGTCTCATCGACGACATCGCCGGCGGCGCCTGATGCTGCCGCTCGAACTGGACTCGGTCATCAAGGACGCGATCGGCGGCTCCATGTTCCTGGCCATGCCGGTGGCGGCGCTGGCCGGCCTGCTCTCATTCTTCTCGCCCTGCGTCCTGCCGCTGCTGCCCGGCTACCTGTCGTTCGCCACCGGGCTGGGCGCCAGCGAGATCACCTCCGGCAAGGGGCCGCGGGGCAGGTTGCTGGCGGGCACGTTGCTGTTCGTCGCCGGCTTCGCCGCCGTCTTCGTCGTCACGGGTGCGGTGGTGGGCTCGCTCGGCATGGTGCTGCTCGCGCAGCAGCGTGTCATCACCGTCGTCATCGGCGTGCTGACGATCCTGCTCGGCCTGGTCTTCGCCGGGTGGGTGCCGCTCGGCCAGAACGCCGTCCGTCCGACCATCGTGCCGAAGGTCGGGCTGGCCGCCGCGCCCCTGCTCGGCATCGTGTTCGGCCTGGGCTGGACGCCGTGCATCGGGCCGGCCCTCGGCGTCGTCCTCAACCTCGCGCTCAACCAGTCCACCGCCGTCCGCGGCGGCGTGCTGGCCTTCGTCTACGCCCTCGGCCTCGGCATCCCGTTCGTGCTGGCGGGCCTCGCGTTCACGAGGCTGTCGCGGACGATCGGCTGGGTGAAGCGCCACCACAAGGGCGTCCAACGGTTCGGGGGCGTGCTCATGGTGCTCGTCGGGATCGCGCTGGTCACTGGCTGGTGGGACGCGGCGGTCGGGGTCATGCAGCAATGGGCGAGCGCCTTCCAGGTGGTGATCTGATGCCCCCGGTCGACCACACCCCGTCGCAGGTCGAGGAGGAGCTCGCCGTCCTCGACGACACCGCCGGCGAGGCGTCGGGCCGCGAGCGGATGAACCGTGCGCGGGGCCTGCGCTCGGGCACGCTCCACTGGGCGTGGGCGACGCTGACGTCCATGCGGACGGCGCTGGCGCTGCTCCTCCTGCTCGGCATCGCCGCGATCCCCGGTTCGCTGCTGCCGCAGCGTCCGACCAACGCCTTCGGCGTGGCCTCCTACCTCACCGACCACCCCGACATCGGACCCTGGCTGGACAGGCTCGGCTTCTTCGACGTCTTCGGGTCGGTGTGGTTCTCGGCCATCTACCTGCTGCTGTTCATCTCGCTGATCGGCTGCATCATCCCGCGCTGCGCGGTGTACTACAGGGCGCTGCGCGCCGAGCCCGGCCCCGTCCCGGGCAGGCTGGCCCGTTTCCCCGGCTATCGCCGCGGTGTCGTCGAGCAGCCCGCCTCCGACGTCCTGGCCGCGGCCGAGGCGCACCTGCGGGCGGCCCGCTACCGGGTTCGCGTGGACTCCGGGACAGTCTCCGCGGAGCGCGGCTATGCGCGGGAGGCCGGCAACCTCGTCTTCCACCTCGCGCTCGTGGCAGTGTTGATCGGCCTCGCGATCGGCTCGCTGTTCGGCTACCGCGGCACCGCCATCGTCGTCGAGGGCCAGGCGTTCTCCGACACCCTCACCCAGTTCGACGACTTCTCCGCCGGGGTCGCCTTCGCTCCGAGCCACCTGCCCGCGTTCACCGTTGGCCTCGACTCGTTCGAGGTGCAGTTCGAGACCGGCCCCGTGCAGACGGGCGCCGCCAGGCTGTTCCGCGCGCACGTCACGGTGAGCGAACCGGGCCGGCCCTCGCAGCAGCGCGTGCTGGAGGTCAACGCCCCGCTGTCGATCGGCGGCGCCGACGTCCACCTGCTCGGGCACGGCTACGCGCCGGTCGTCACAGTCCGCGACGCCAACGGGGATGTCGCCTACTCCGGCCCCGTGGTGTTCCTTCCCGCCGACGGCAACTTCCTCTCCAACGGCGTCATCAAGGCACCCGACGCGAGGCCGGAGCGGCTCTACTTCGAGAGCGTCTTCCTGCCCACCGCCGTCGTCGATTCCCAAGGCATGCGCTCGGTGTTCCCCGACGCGCTGCGTCCGCAACTGCTCGTGAACGTGTGGGCGGGGCCGCCGAAGACCGAGACGGGGGCGCCCGAGAACGTGTACGTCCTCGACAAGACCGGGCTCACGCAACTGAAGCGGGCGGACGGCCAGCCCGTGCGCGCCTCGCTGGAGCCCGGGACAAGCTTCGACCTGCCCGACGGCAAGGGGTCTGTCACCTTCGACGGGCTGCGGCGCTGGACGAAGCTGCAGATCTCGTCCAGCCCCGGCGGCTGGGCGGTGCTGGGCAGCGTGCTGGCGGCGATAGCGGGGCTCACTGTGTCGCTGCTGCTGCGTCCGCGGCGGCTCTTCGTGAGGGTGCGGCGGCGGGACGATGCCTCGACCGTCGTCGAGGTGGCGGGCCTCGACAGGGTCGACGGACGGCCGGGGCTGCCGGAGGCAGTGGCGAATCTTGCTACCTCCTGCGGGCTGCCCCTAGTCACAGCGGCTTCCGACGGCGACCCGGTGGCCACGGGCGGTCCCGAGGGCTTCGAGCCGGGGGTCGCCGAAGGTACGCTGGCGCCCGACCCGGGAGCTCCGCCATCAGCGGAGCGCGGCACCGAGGCAGGTGTGGCAGAGCAGGAGGACCAGGCGTGAACGGCGTGGCGTATTACTCGAACCTTGCCATGGTCACCTCGGCGGTCATCTACCTGCTCGCTGTCGCCTTCCACGCTCTCGAATACGCCTCGCTGCGCTCGTCTGCTCCTTCCTTG
>JAEWIK010000325.1 GCA_023387135.1 Actinomycetes bacterium
GAACTGACGACAGCCCGCTGGGCGACAGAAACAGTCAGTCGCCGGACAGCAGAACCGGAGCGTCCCTCGCGGGAACGCTCCGGCGCAGGGTGGCGGACACCCGTCATCACAGGGGTGGAGGTGGCGGGAGTCGAACCCGCGTCCTCGAGCGGTGAACCAGGACTTCTCCGGGCGCAGCCGACTAGGCGTTCTGCTTGGCCCCCACGCTCGCGTCGGCACGTCGTGGACAGGCCCAGTTGCCTGAATTTCCCTTGTAGACCCGGCAACGAGGTCTACGCGGTGAGCCTTCTAAATGAGGCCAGGGACCGGACGGAAGGCGCGTCCGGGCTGACCCTTCGGTCGCTGATCAGGCAGCGAGAGCGAAGTCAGTGCGCTGTGTGTTGGCACTTATTGGTTTCCGAGAGTCGTTAACGAGATGTCCTCGGATCCTCGGCCCGCTTCTCCTGGAACTACCGTCCCAAGTCGAAACCAGTCACCCCCTGTTGAGTTGTCAGCCGGCGTCTCGCGACAGTGTCTCGCGACTCCAGCCTGCCAAGCTTACCCGATCGGACCGGCAAGGTCGAAGTAGGTAGGGTGGCGTCATGGACAAGCCGTTCGTCGACCCGCCCGAGGGTCCTGCCCCCACCGAACTCCAGATCACCGACCTCGAGGTCGGCACCGGCCCCGAAGCGGTCCCCGGCAAGCGCGTCGCGGTCCACTACGTCGGCGTCGCCTACTCCTCCGGCGAGGAGTTCGACTCCAGCTACGGACGCGGTGAGCCGCTCACCTTCGGCCTCGGCGCCCGTCAGGTCATCACGGGCTGGGACCAGGGCATCGTCGGCATGAAAGTCGGCGGCCGCAGGCGCCTGGTCATCCCGCCGCAGCTGGCGTACGGAACCCGGGGCGCCGGCGGCGTGATCGGCCCCAACGAGACCCTGATCTTCGTCTGCGATCTCGTCGGCGTTCGCTGAACGTCGCTCGGGCCCTCCGGCCCGTCAGTGGTTCGACACCCCCTGGAAGCTGAACTCGAAGACCAGGTCGCTGCCCACGGGAAGCCGGTACTGCGGATGCGTTCGCGCACCCCAGGAGTCGTCGCCACCCACCCCCCGGCGCATGAGCGCGGGGCGGAGGACGGTGTGGTGGATCGGCGGCAGCTCGGTGTGGTGGGCGGCGTTCTCGATCTCGAACGGCGTCCACGGCAGGGCGGAGAACTCCATGCCGCCGGCACACTCGAAGCGCAGGCCGCGTCCTTCGTCGTCCAGCACGGTCGCCCAGCGCACCCCCGTGTGGCTGCCCGCCTCCTGGGGACGCAGGTACCGGGTGAGCTGGTCGGCCACGTCCGCGCCGTAGACGCCGAGCCGCGCCCCGCGCCGGCGGTCGACGTAACTCTCCTCGGGTCCGTCGCCGTACCACCGCAGTGAGCCCAGGGAGGCGTCGGCGACGAAGAGCATGCCGAACTCGGGCGGGTCCGCCAACTCTGCGGGCGGGCGCATGGTGAGGGTGGTGGCGATCCTGCCGTCGCCGTCCACGCGGTAGAGCACCTCGCACCGGCTGGCAGGAGTCGTCGGCAGCAGGTAGGTGTAGCTGACCTCGACGCACCCGTCACGCTCGACCACCTCCGGGTCGCCGCCCTGGCGGTCCTGCCGGGCGCGGGCGTACCTGCTCGCCAGCAGCCAGTCGCCCGCCTCGTACCCCATGTGCCAGCCACGTTCGTTGGACGTCGGGGCATGCCAGAAGTTCGGCAGCGGCACCGACCGGAGCAGCTCGAGTCCGGTGTCGGGAGTCTCGCCGTAGCGGTACGAGACCAGGCCGCCGTGCAGGCGCGAGAACAGCGCCCTGAAGTGCTCACCCCTGACGCCGACGTTGTGGATGCCCCAGCCGACCTCGGGCGAGCGCGCCGGCGGCGTGCGCCGGGCCGGCTCGCCGACGACGAAGACCGCCTGTTCCCAACCGACCTCGTGGCCGGCCGGAGCCCAGGACGACTCCTCCCGCAGCCTGAACGAGACCTCCACCGCGTACTCCCCCGGCTCCTCGGGCAGCCGGAAGGGCAGCGAATAATTCTGCGTCCCACCGGGTTCGACGTCGGTGTCGAGGGTCTCCCGCCGCAGCACCTCTCCCTCGCGGGCGAGGCTGACCACGCACTCGTACTCGCCGCTGCCGGTGACCAGCAGCCGGTTGTGGATCGTCACCTCGTCGCGGCCGATGGTGGTCTTGAACCCCTGGTAGAGGTACTTCACCTCCTGCAGCTTCGGGGTGGGAGTGTGGTCGGCGAACAGGATGCCGTCCCCGCAGAAGTCGGAGTCGTGCGGGGCCTCTCCGCAGTCGCCGCCGTAGCCGAAGAACTCCTCGCCGTGCCTGTCGGTCAGCCTGATGGCCTGGTCGGCGAAGTCCCAGATGAAGCCGCCCTGGAACAGCTCGTCGGAATAGGCGAGGTCGAGGTACTCGTCGACGGCCCCGAAGGAGTTGCCCATCGCGTGGGCGTACTCGCACATGAGGAAGGGCTTGTCACGATGGGTGGCGAGGTACTCGGCGACCTCGGTGGCGGGGGTGTACATCCTGCTGGTGATGTCGGCGGTCTGCGGGTACCTGTCGTCCCAGGTCACTCCCTCGTAGTGGACGGGACGGTCGTCGACCTCCCTGAAGTAGTCGCCGACGGCGAGCAGGTTCGTGCCGCCGAAGGACTCGTTGCCGCACGACCAGATGACGACGGCGGCGTGGTTCTTGTCGCGCTCGTACATCGAGGCCGCCCTGTCCAGCAGGACGTCGCGCCACTCGGGCAGGTCGCCCGGCACCGCCTCGTCGACCCGCGACTGCCCGCGGACGATCTTGTCCCACAGCCCGTGGGACTCCAGGTTCATCTCGTCGATGACGTAGATGCCGTAGGTGTCGCAGAGTTCGTAGAAGAACGAGTTGTTCGGGTAGTGGCAGGTCCTGACGGCGTTGATGTTCGACGCCTTCATGAGCCTGAGGTCGGCCTCGGTCTCCTCGCGCGTCACCACGCGCCCGTTGAGCCCGAACTCGTGACGGTTCACCCCGTTGAAGACGACCCGCCTGCCGTTGATCTTCAGGACGCCGTCCTCGATCCCGAACCGGCGGACGCCGACGCGCTGCGGGATGTACTCGACGAGGTCGCCCGCGTCGTCACGCACCTCGACCGCCAGGTCGTAGAGGAACGGACGCTCGGCGCTCCACAGGTTCGGCGACGGAATCGTGACGGTGAACCGCCCGTCGGCCCCGGCGGCAAGGTCGCCCACACCCTCCAGACGCGCCGACACGGTGCCAGGACCCGCCAGCGACACCCGCACCGAGACCGTCGCCTCGGCCAGGTCGTCGCTGACCGTCGTGACGATGGCGAGGTCCTCGACGTGGGCCGCCGGACGCCGGTAGAGCACGACGTCCCGGAACAGGCCGGAGAACCTGTAGAAGTCCTGGTCCTCGATCCACGAGCCCGCCGTCCACCGGAACACCCTGACCGCGAGCTTGTTCTCGCCGGCGGTGACGAATTGGGTGAGGTCGAACTCCGACGGGGTGAACGAGTCGGCGCCGTAGCCCACGTAACTGCCGTTGAGCCACACCGCGACGGCGCTCTCCGCGCCCTTGAACGAGACGCTGAGCCGTTCGCCGGGTTCCAGCGGGGTGTCGAGAGTGAACCACGTGACGTAGCTCGCCACCGGGTTGAACAGCGTCGGCACCTGCCCGGGCTCGACTGTCTCGTAGCCGTCCCACGGGTACTGGACGTTGGTGTACTGCGGGGTGCCGTACCCCTGCAGCTGGATGTGGGCCGGCACCGGGATGTCGTCCCACCCGCTGCAGTCGAAGTCGGGGGCCTCGAAGCCTTCGATCATGCTGTCGAGGTTCAGGGCGTGGTGGAACTTCCAGAGCCCGTTGAGGCTCTTCTCGAAGCTGCTCTCCCCCGTCGCCGCCTCGGCGGCGCTGCTGAACCAGCGATGGTCGGAATGGGGGGGCACCCTGTTCTCGGCGAACCAGGTGGGATCGGCGATCCTGTCGGCTGTGAAAGTCACTTGATGGCTCCCGTGATTCCTTCGGCGAATTGGCGTTGCAGGGCGAGGAACACCACGACGGCGGGCAGCGACGCCAGCAGCACGGCGAGCATCAACACCCCGTAGTTGGTGACGTAGCCGGCACGCAGGTTGGAGATGAGCATGGGCATGGTCTGGTAGTCGTTGTTGATCAGGATCACCTTCGGCCACAGGAAGTTGTTCCACGCCGCCATGAACGTGATGACGCCGGCGGCGGCGTACGTGGCGCGCATGGTGGGCAGGAAGATCCGCGCGAAGATCGACACCTCGCTGAGCCCGTCGATCCTGGCCGCGTCCAGGATCTCGTGCGGGAACGACCGCGCCGACTGCCTGAACAGCAGGATGAGGAAGGGCGTCGAGATGGCGGGCAGGATCACCGCGATGGTGGTGCTCGTCAGGTCCATCTGGGCGAACATCTGGAAGAGCGGGATCATCGTGGCCGCGAACGGGATCATGATCGCGAGCAGCAGGAACGCCATGAACCTGTCCTTGCCACGCGAGTGCAGCACCTCGAAGCCGTAGCCGGCTATCGAGCAGATGACGAGCGCGAGGACCGTCGTGGCGACGGCGTTGACGAACGAGTACCACATCGCGCTGGCGACGTCCTGCGAGCCGACGAGGTCGGTGAAGTTCTTGACGAGGTTCAGGCCGGGCAGCAGCCGCGAGTCGAGCACGTCCTGGCTGGTGTTGGTGGCCGAGACGACCATGAAGTACAGCGGGAAGACGGACGCCAGCGACGCGAGCGTCAGGAAGGCGTACCCGGGAACCTGGCGGAGCGTCCTAGTCACGCTTGTCACCCACCTTCAACTGGATGGCGGCGAGGATGGCGACCATGACGAGGATCGCGTACGAGATGGCCGCGGCGTAGCCGAAGTTCGGGCTCTTCTGGAAGGACAGCTCGTACAGGTAGTGCGACATCGACATGGACGTGTAGGCAGGCCCGCCCTGGGTGAGGTTCCAGGACTCGTCGAAGAGCTGGATCGTGCCGTTGGTCGACATGATCGCTGTCAGCAGGATCATCGGCTTCAGTTGCGGCACCGTGACGTACCAGAAGGTCTTGACGGCCCCCGCGCCGTCGATCCGCGCGGCTTCCAGCGTCGAGTAGTCGAGGTTCTGCAGGGCCGCCAGGTAGAACACCATGTTGTAGCCGGTCCAGCGCCACAGCAGGCCGAGGATGATGACGAAGCGGGCGGTGGTCGTCTGGCCGAGCCAGTTGATCGGGCTGTCGATCAGGTGCAGGCCTTGCAGCAGGTCGTTGACGAGCCCCTCGTTGGCGAACAGCGTCCGGAAGACCAGCGAGTACGACACGAGCCCGACCGCGCAGGGCAGGAAGATGGCCGTGCGCCACAGCGCGCGGAACCTCAGGTTCCGGTTGTTCAGCAGGTTCGCGAGGATGAGGGCCAGCACCAGCATGACCGGTACCTGGATGATCAGGTAGATGAAGGTGTTGGTCAGGGTGAGCTTGAAGATGTCGTCGGAGAACAGGCGCTGGTAGTTGTACCAGAGCGGGTCGGCGAAGCTCAGGCGGGTTCCCTTGCCGGTCTTCAGCGAGAGGACGAGCGCCTGCGCCATGGGGTAGAAGTTCATCCAGAGGATGAGCAGGGCCGCGGGCAGCAGGAAGACCCAGCCCGTCAGGCTCTGGCGTTGTTCGATGCCGAACCGTGGGAGGCGCTCGGTCGACCGTGACCCGCGTCCCTCCCGCCGCACCGGCCGGTCCGGGGGTGCCACCCGGACTGCTGACACTGACACGCGACGATTCTCCTCTTGACCGGGGAGGGGACCGGTCTCCCGGCCCCCTCCGCTGACGATGTCAACCACGCATCACTGCATGGCGAATTCTGTGGTCTTCTGCGCCTCGTCCAGGGCCGCGCCCGGGTCGGTGCCGTTGAGGATCTTCGTGATAGCGGCGCTGACGGCGTCGCGTCCCTCGTAGTAGTACGCGCCGGTGTTGTTGCTGGGCACCTTGGTCGAGTAGTCGACGACCTTCGACCAGACGGCCTCGCCGCCGAAGAACTCCTGCGGCTGGGAGTAGACCGAGCTCTTGCCCGCCGGGGTCCAGTTGGCCAGCGCGCCGGACGACGGGAGGATCGTGTCGTAGAACTCGGTGGAGCCCGCGAAGGTCGCCTTCAGGAAGTCGGCGGCGAGTTCACGATTGGCGTTCGAGCTGATCGCCCAGGACGAGCCGCCGTTGGCCGAGTAGTTCGTCGCACCCTGCACGCCGTCGAGCTTGGGCAGGTTGGTGACTGCCCACTTGCCCGCCTGGTCCTTCGCGGTCTGGACGGAGCCGAGGATCCACACGCCGTTGAGGGTGCCCGCCACGTCGCCGTTGACGAACGTGCCGATGTACTCGTCCCACGAGTTGACCTCGACCAGGACGCCCGACTTCACGAGCTGCTTGTAGACGTCGATCGACTTCATCAGCGCTTCGTTGTTGGTGATGGTCGGCTTGCCCTCGGCGTCGAACAGGCTCGCGCCGGCGCTCTGCAGCATCATCATGATGAGGTCCGCCGAACCTGCCTGGCCGGACAGCAGGGGCTTGCCGGTCTTGGCGAGCACCTCCTTGCCCTTGGCGAGGAAGTCGCTCCAGGTGATGTCGGTGAAGTCGTCGACGGTCATGCCGGCTTCCTTCAGGACGTCGGTGCGCAGCGCCGTGATGGCGGTGCCGTTGTCGAACGGGAGACCGTAGTTGACGCCGTCCACCACCGAGTAGTCGACGACGGACTTCGGGTACTGGCCGAAGTCGACGCCGGACTGCGAGTAGTCGGAGAACAGGTCGGGGTAGTTGATGACGTTCTTCTGGAACGCGTTGTTCTGCATCAGGAAGATGTCAGGAAGCTGGTCGGTCTGCTGCGACTGGGCGAGCGTCGTGAGCTTGGTCTGCAGGTCGTCCCACGGGGTCTCGACGACGTTGAGCTTGAAGCCCGGGTGGTCCTTCTCGTAGATCTTCGCCGCCTCGTTCATCGCGTAGATGTTGAAGGAGGGGTCCCAGCACCAGACAGTCAGCGTCCCGGCGGCGACCGAGGACGGAGCCGAGCTCGGGCTGGACGTTTCGGTGCCGGCGCTCGCGCTCGGGGCGGGGGCCGGGGTGCCGCTGCAGGCTGCCAGCACGATGCCGAGGGGCAGTGCCAGGGCCAACGAGGCTAGTTTCGCGCGTGTGTTCATCGGGGGTCAGACTCCTTCTGGTCCGGTGCGGATGAGGCCGAAGCGAGGACGTACTCGAATCCATCCCACCCGTCGGGCGTGCCCGTGCTGCAGCGCTGCGGTCTCGCGCGGACGTGAACGCAGGGATGTCACGCTGTCGGCCTCGACACCTGCCACCCCGGCCCTCCTCCACACTGACGAGGGAATGTTTACGTCATCATTGCAGCATCGTGACCGGCCGCTGTCAAAGGTTATGTGTCACAGCCACGTAACAATCTTCTGGGACGCGCTCGCGTGGCGGGAGTGATGGTGACGTAGCCATACGCGCGCGAGCGGTACGATGACTGCCATGCCGAACACCACCGGTCGCCGCCGCAGGGGCCCGTCCATCGAGGACGTGGCGAGGCTGGCAGGGGTCTCGGCGCAGACTGTCTCACGAGTGTCGACGGGCGCCGACACCGTCCGTCCGGCGACCAGGGCTCGCGTCGTCGCCGCCATGGACCAGCTCGGATACTCCCCCAACCACGCCGCCCGCGCGCTCCGGAACGGCGCCTTCGGCGCCATCGGTCTCATGGCCCACAGGTTCGAGCGGACCGGCGAGGCGCTGACCACCGAGGCCGTCATCGCCGCCGCCGAAGCCGAGAACTACGCCGTCACGCTGGTGAACGTCCGCCACGCGGACGCCGACGACTGGCAGACGGCCGCCCACAGGCTGTCGCACCAGGCCATCGACGGCCTGGTCATCATCCGCGCCGAGCAGGCGACCCCGGAATCCCTCGCCCTGCCCGCCGGCATGGCGGTGGCGGTCTCCGATTCCCGGCTGGTCGGCTACTACCCCGCGGTCAGGGCCGACCAGGTGCAGGGCGGCGCCGACGCGACGCGCCACCTGCTCGAACTCGGTCACAAGACGGTCCACCACCTCGGCGGGCCGGAGGGTTCGGACCCTGCGTTCCTGCGCGCGGCCGCCTGGCAGCGCACGCTGGAGGAGGCGGGCATCCGTCCGCCCCGGCTGTGGCGGGGTGACTGGACGGCGAGGTCTGGCTACGAGTTGGGACACCAGGTCGCCGAGGACGACTCCGTCACGGCGGTCTTCTGCGCGAACGACGAGATGGCGTTCGGCCTCATCAGGGCCCTGCACGAGCACGGCAAGTCGATCCCGGGGGACATCTCGATCGTGGGCTTCGACGGGATCGCGCTCAGCGAGTACGCCTTCCCGCCGCTCACCACGGTCAAGCAGGACTTCCGCGTCATCGGCCAGGAGCTCGTCAGGCTCGTCCTCACGCAGATCAGGTCGTCGACCAGGTCGGCGCAACTGAGCGTGGTGGTGCCGACCGACCTCATCGTCCGCGGCACCACGGCTCCCCCGCCCGCCCACTGAGCGGTCCGCCCCGAGCCTGCAGCGAGGGGGCTACCAG
>JAEWIK010000008.1 GCA_023387135.1 Actinomycetes bacterium
CCCTGATGCCGAAGGCGCGGGCCATCGGGTGGGCCTCCACCTGCTCCTTCGTCTTGCCCGCGCGCAGCAGCGCCGAGGCGCCCAGCCTGCGGTAGTGCATGGCCTCCGTGGTCTTCACCCGGAAGCCGGCCTCCCTGCCGACGCGCTGGGCCCACAGCAGGGTGCGTTCGGCGTCGCCCGGGGAGAGCTCGACGAGTTCGCTGCCGCGTCCGATGGAGATCAGGAAGAACAGGCTCCACTGCTGCAGGGTGTGCTGCGAGAGCAGCTCGAAGATCGCCGGCAGGTCGGCCGCGGTGGTGGCGGTGACGAGCGTGGTCACCTGGACGGCGAGGCCCGCCTCGGCGGCGATGTCGAGAGCCTCGATGGTGGCGTCGAAGGTGCCCGGCACCATCCTGACGCCGTCGTGCAGGGCCGGCGTCGAGCCGTCGAGCGACAGCGAGATCGCCTGGACCCCCGCCTCCTTCATCCAGAAGATGCGCTCCCGGGTGAGCAACTGCGTGACGGCGGGCGCGAGCGAGACGCCGATGCCCCTGGCGTTCGCCTCCGCTATGAGCAGGGGCAGGTCGGGGCGGCGGAGCGGGTCGCCGCCCGTCATGACGACGTGGGGCAGCGGCTCGCCGGGCGCCGAGAACCCGACGATGTCGTCGAGCAGCGCGAGGGCCTGGGCGGTGCTGAGCTCGCCGGGGGCGGGGTCGGGCATGGCGGTCGCCCGGCAGTGCCTGCAGGCCAGCCCGCACGCCGTCGTCAGCTCCCAGTACACGATCATCGGGGCCCTGGTGTACGCCCACCCTTCGGGCTTCACGGCACCGATGCCGTGGGCCGGTCGGGACGTGCTGGCGTGCTGCATCAGTTCTCCTCGAAGGGGATGGAGTGCACCAGGTCGGTCACCCTGGCGAGCGTGGCGGGGTCGGTGTCGGGCGGGACGCCGTGGCCGAGGTTGAACACGTGCCCGGGGGCCGACGCGCCGCGCCTCACGACGTCGCGGACGGCGGCATCGAGAGTGGAAGGGTCTGCCGACAGCAGCGCCGGGTCGAGGTTGCCCTGCAGCGGCACCCGGCCGCCGAGGAGGGAGTTCGCCTCGTCGAGGCCGAGGTCGGAAGCGACGCCCATGACGTCGGCCCCCGCGGCCAGCATGTCGGGCAGCAGGTCTTTGGTCCCGGTCCCGAAGTGGATCCTCGGGACGCGCCTCGACGGTTCGAGGTCGCCGATCGCCGCGAGCACGGTGGCCGAGTGGCGTTGGGCGGCCGACCGGTACTGGGCCGGGCCTAGCCTGCCCGCCCACGAGTCGAACAGCTGGACCGCCTGCGCACCCGCCTCGACCTGTGCGACGAGGAAGGCCGCGCACACGTCAGCCACCCAGGACAGGAGCCTGTGCCAGGTCTCGGGCTCCTCCGCCAGCAGCGCCTTCGTCCGGGGGAGTGCGCGGTCGGGGCCGCCCTCCACGAGGTAGGACGCGACGGTGAAGGGCGCGCCGGCGAAACCTATCAGCGGGACGTCGCCCAACTGCGCCACCGCGTTGCGCACGCCGTCGCCGACGGGCCGGAGCGCGTCGGGGTCGAGCGGCGGCAGCGCGGCGACGTCGGCCTTGCTGCGGACGGGGTGCTGCACGACCGGGCCGACGCCCGGGACGATGCTGACGTCGACGCCGGCGAGCCTGATCGGCACGACGATGTCGGAGAAGAAGATGGCGGCGTCGACGTCGTAGCGCCGGACGGGCTGGCAGGTGATCTCGGCGGCGAGTTCGGGGTCGAGGCAGGCGTCCAGCATGGAGGTGCCCGCTCGCGCGGCGCGGTACTCGGGGAGCGACCTGCCTGCCTGCCTCATGTACCAGACAGGACGTCGGCTCGGCCGCTCGCCGCGCAGGGCCGCCAGCAGCGGCGGGGTGCTCACGCGCCGGCCTCGACGTCGATGCCGAACAGGGTGTGGAGGGCGTGCGCGTAGTCGGCGAGCCCGCCGGTGCGGGCCAGTTCGGCGGCCTTCAGCGAGGGCGTGTGGAGCAACGAGTTGGCGACCCGGCGCAGCGACCTCGCCACGGCCGCGGCGGTGTCGGCGTCGTACCGGCGGGCTGCGGCTTCGATCTCGCGTTCGATGAACTGGCTCACGTAGGCGCGGATGGCGATGACGGCGGGGGTCGCGGCGCGTCCCGATTCCAGGTGGAGGTAGGTCTCGACTCCCCTCGTCACGAGGTCGCGGGCGGCGACGACCGCCGCCGCCTGTTCGGCGGGAGCGTGGGCGCCGATCTCCTCCAGGTTGATCAGGTCGACCTTGAGCAGGTGGGCGGCCTCGGCGTCGATGTTGCCGGTGAGGGAGAGGTCGAGGACGGGGAGCAGCGCCGACTCGGGGCCGCGGGCCGCGGCGAGGACGGCGGCACTCAGCACCGGGGCCGACTTCTCGCCGCCGCTGCAGGTGACGAGCAGGTCGGTGACCGCCAGTGCCGCCGGGAACTCGGCGCGGGTGACGGGGGTGACGTCGTGGGTGGCGGCGAACTGGGCGGCACGCCCCGTCGGGGAGTACACGGACTGGTCGACGCAGCCCAGCCTCGCCAGCGCGGCGGTCACCACGCGGGCGTAGCTGCCGGTCCCGACGACCAGCGCCTTCCTGCCGGCGAGCGGGAAGTGCCTGCGTTCGACGAGCGCCAGGCCGACTGCCGCGAGCGAGCGTCCCGCAGCCCCGAGGTCGGTCTCGGTGCTGACTGCTTTTCCGGTCGCGAGGGCGGCGTCGAAGAGCCGCTGGAGCGAGGAGGTCGTGTGGCCGTGCGCCTTGGAGGCTGCGTCCCTGACCTGGCCGATGATCTCGTCCTCGCCCACCACCATGGAGTCGAGGCCGCTGGCCACCTCCATGAGGTGCTGCACGGCGGCGTGCCCGGCGTACACCTCGAACCTGCCGGCGAGGTCGCTGCCCGCGTCACCGAGCGCGTCGCGGATGGCCCCCAGGACGGCCTCGATCCCGGCGTGGAAGGACTCGGAGTCGACGTAGACCTCGAACCTGTTGCAGGTGCTGAGCACGACCCTGCCGGCCAGTGCGGGCGACCCGTCGAGCGTCTCGGTGATGTCGCCGCTGACCCTGCTGAGCGTTGCCAATTCTTCCAGCGGAACGAGGTGGTGGCTGATTCCTACGGCGGTGACTGGCACGCGAAGCATAGTAACCCGAGGGTGACCACCCGGTTGACAGCGGACCCCGCCACCTGGTGGCCCTCGCGGGTGCCTACGAGCGGGAGAGCGGATGCTGCTGGGGGAGGCCGCTGCGGCGGACCGAATCGAGGATCGGGCCGAACGCGGGGCCCGTCGGGATGGTCCCGTGGGAGATCCGCGGGCGGGTGATCGGGACGTAGTCGAGTTCGTCGAGCAGCACGCCAACGGCGGTCGTGATGACGGCGGTCGTCACGTCCTCGCCGGGGCAGCGGTGGCTGGTCCTGACGTCGCCGCCTCCCTGCGCGACGAGGTCGAACTGGCCGGGAGCGCGCGAGTACCTGTTGGCACGGAAGGCGGCGGGCGCGAGGTGGTCGCCCGGGTGGTGGTCGGTGCCGTAGAGGTCGAGCATGACCCTGGAGCCCTCGGGGATCGTCACGCCGTCGAAGGAGACGTCCTTGGCGGCCACCGCGGCCACAGCCGGGAAGAACGGGTAGAACCTGCGGACCTCGTGGGCGAAGCTGCGGCGGGCGGCGTCGTCAGGCTCCTCGACCGCGTGCCTGGCTTCGGGGTCGACGGCCAGCGTGTGGGCGGCGAACGAGACGTAGCGCGCGATGGCGACGATCGGCCTGAGCAGGTTCAGCAACTCGACGGCGGCGATGCGCGGGGACAGTTGCAGCCCGTCGGCGTCGGTGTGGAAGGCGATCCTGTGCAAGGGCGTCTGGACGGCGGGCGCGGGCCCCCTCCTGACCTTCTCGACCACCCCGGCGAGGAAGGACTCCTGGTTCCTGCGGGCGAGCAGCCCCCGCCAGTGCTGCGGTCCCACGCGCGCGCCGGACTCGATCATGGTCCTGAGCTGTTTCGTACGACGCCGCAGTTCGGCGCCCGCGACCGGCGGCAGGCCGACCCAGATCGAGGCCGCCTCACACAGCGAGTGGGACGCGGCGTCGAGCAGGTTCACCGAACGCGCCCGCTCCCACGCCGGGTACTGGCGGCGCAGGCTGGCGAGGAAGAGCGCGGAGATGATCCTGGCCGCCTTCTCGTCCAGCAGGTCGACGAACAGCGCCTTGCGGTGGGCGTGTTCGGGGCCGTCGAGCGACTGGACACCGCCGACACCGGTGAGGGTGCGCTGCGCCCGCAGCGGCAGGGCGCCGCTCCTGCGGAATGATCCGGAGTCGTAGACCAGGCGGGCGGCGGCGCTGCCGCGGACGACGAAGGTGCGCTGCCCGAGCAGCCTGACCTCGGCCACGTCCCCGCCCTGGTCGTCGAACTGCTTGTGCAGGAAGTCGTAGCCCTCACGCAGGAAGGTGACGGTGTTGTCCGACCGCGGCCCCGGGCGCGGCGGAGCGGGCCGCTGTGGGCGGAATCTGATCACACTCATTCCTCACTGTCGGACGGCATCAGGAGTACCCGATCTCGACGCCGAACAAACTCGTTGCCTATTGTGCCGCTCACCCTGCCGGACGCGTCTACCGTTGCGGTATGGGAAATGGGCCTAGTGAACGCATGGTCGAACGCCGCGAGGAGCTGCTCCCCGAGGAGGTGGCCGCCGGCAGCGACGACCCCGAGGCGCAGGCGCGCGAGATCCTGAGGGACTCCGAGGAACGCACCCTGGCGCCCGAACAGACCAGAGACGAATCCACCCAGACGCCGAGCCGCGACGCCTGAGAGCACCACACCGGCGGAGCTAATCGTCGAACCTGCCGCGCTCGAAGCCGTCCGTGGTCGAAGGGGTGTCGTGCGAGGCGTACTTCCTGACGAGGCTCAGGTGGCCCCCGAGCGAACCCGACACGCCGTAGGCGAGGCTCGACAGCACGGCGGTCGCGGCACCGAAGCGGGACCAGCCGCCTAGCCGCGCGAGGAACGAGACCGCGGCGGCGGTGGTGCCCACCGCGTTGAGTCCGGCGTGAGCCACCCCGACGCGCTGCGTCCTGTCGTCGGCCTTCGTCCATTCCGCCAGCCCCGAGGCGACGGCGGGCAGTGCGCCGAGGCAGGCCAGCCCCACCAGGAACCGGCTCTGGCGGGCGGCCCGCTTGCCCTGGGTCAGGTCGAGCGCGACCGCCGACATGATCGCCCCCAGCGGCACCTGCACCAGCACGGGATGCAGGGCGTGGCCCATGGACCTGCCACGCAGCAGGTCGCTCACGGGGCCCTGGCCGAAGAGCGCCGTCACCGGCTGGACGATGTTGTCGCGGACCTCCCCGAGGGCGGGGTTCTCCTCGAGCCCCTCGGCGAAGGTGGTCATGGGGGAGCGGTCTCGCCTCGGACTCATCGGGATCTCCTTCTCGACCGGAAAGGACAGCAGGTACCCGTCCCCGCCCCACGGCAAACCCTTCCGCGTGGGCGGCGCGCGCGGGGGGTACACGCAGGGCGTGGTGAGCTTCGACGCGGTTCGGCGGTGGCGGTGCGATGGCTGAGGACTGCGACGCGATAGTGATCGGCGCCGGTCCGAACGGACTCGTGGCGGCCAACGCGCTGGCTGACGCCGGGTGGCAGGTGATGCTGCTGGAGGCGCAGCCCGAGACCGGTGGCGCCGTGCGGAGCGCGACTGTCACGGCTCCCGGCTTCGTGACCGACCTCTTCAGCGCCTTCTACCCGCTGGCCGCCGCGAGCCGCGTCATCCGCGAGCTCGACCTGCACCAGCACGGGCTGGAGTGGGTGCAGGCGCCGGCGGTGCTCGCCCACCAACTGCAGGACGGCAGGGCGGCGGTGCTCCACCGGGACGCCACGGCGACCGCGGCCGGGCTCGACGAGTTCGCCGCCGGGGACGGCGACGCCTGGCTCGACCTGTTCGACAACTGGCAGCGGGTCCGCGACCCCGTCCTGGACGCCCTCTTCACCCCGTTCCCGCCCGTCGTGGCGGGAGCCCGGCTCGCGGGCGTCCTCAAGGCCGGTGGCCTGCTGCGGCTGGGGAGGCTGGCGGTCACCCCCGTCCGTCGGCTCGGCGAGGAACTCTTCGACGGCGACGGGGGCAGGCTCCTGCTGACCGGCAACGCCATGCACAGCGACGTGCCGCCCGATGCCGCGGGCAGCGGGTTCTTCGGCTGGCTGCTCGCGATGCTCGCCCAGGACGTGGGCTTCCCGGTGCCCAAGGGCGGTGCCGGCAGGCTCGCCGGCGCCCTCACGGCCCGGTTTGAGTCGCTGGGCGGGGAGGTCGTGACCCGGTGCCGCGTGGACGAGGTGCTCGTCCGCTCGGGCAGGGCGTGCGGGGTGCGCCTGCAGGACGGCTCGACGAGGACCGCCAGGCGTGCCGTGCTGGCCGACGTGTCGGCGCCCGCGCTCTACGGCCGGCTGCTGCGGGCCGTGCCGCAGTCGCACACGTTCAAGCGGGACCTCGCCGCCTTCCAGTGGGACCACGCGACGGTCAAGCTGAACTGGGCGCTCGACGGCAAGGTGCCCTGGTTGTCCGGCGCGACCTCGGGGGCGGGCACCGTCCACCTCGGGGTCGACCTCGACGGCTTCGTCGACGCCGCCGCCGACCTCTCGGTGGGAAGGGTGCCGCGGCATCCCTTCGTGCTGTTCGGCCAGATGACCACCGCCGACCCTTCCCGTTCGCCGGCCGGGACGGAATCGGCCTGGGCCTACAGCCACGTGCCGCACGGCAGCGTGGGGTCGGAGGCCGTGGCGGCGCAGGTGGAGGTCATCCAGGAGAGCGTCGAGCGGGCGGCTCCGGGATTCGGGGACAAGGTGAGAGCCCGGCACGTCCAGCTCCCCGGGGACCTGGAGGCCGAGGACGAGAACCTCGCAGGAGGCGCCCTCAACGGCGGCACGTCGGGGCTGCACCAGCAGCTCGTCTTCCGGCCGACGCCCGGGCTGGGACGTCCCGAGACTGTCATCGACGGGCTCTACCTCGCGAGCGCCTCGGCGCACCCCGGCGGTGGCGTCCACGGCGCCTGCGGCTGGAACGCGGCCAGGGCGGCGCTGCAGGCCCAAGGTCCGCTGGGGACGGTGCGCCAGGCGCTCGTGCGCTCGGCGTGGGCGCGCCTGCTGCGCTCCTGATGCGCCGTCACGCCGGGCCTTCGCTGCAGGCTCAGGGCCGCGGCTGCCTGCCCTCGGCGAGCATGCCGAGGCGGCCGAGCGACTCGCGGTTCCTCGGGATGATGAGCAGCCGCCGGAGGGCGGCAGGGATCAACCGCGCGGGCCCCGACACCGCGTCCTCGGTGATCGCCACCACGCACCTCGTCGGGCCGTCGGCCCGAACGCTGAGGTGGATGCGTGCCTCGCCGACCGGCCAGCCGCGCGCCTTCAGCACGAGTTCGTGGGGGCGACGCACGTCCTCGACGCTCGTGGAGTCGTCGATGACGAGCGGCCAGAGCCCGAAGGAGTGGTGGATGCGGCTGCCGACGGCGGGCCAGTCCTCATCGACCCGGCGGATCCTCGACGTGCCCACGACCCAGGTGGCGTACGACCAGCCGTCCGCGAGCACCTGCCACACTGCATCGACGCTCGCCCCCACGGTGATCGACACCGTCGGGCCGGGGTCGTCGCGGTGCTCGGCGCTCAGTTGCCTGCCGATCCTCATCGGTCCTCCCTTCCCCGGACGTCCCCGCGGCGCCGCCGACTGGAGCCGTGACGTCTCGGGTGCCGCGATGGCCGGGGTCACCGCTATCCCGGCCCTGTAGCCACCGGCCGAGGGCGGCAAACGTGCCGCGACGAGGACGGGAACAAGTGACGCCCCGAGATGGTTGAGTCCGGTGCGCTCAAGTTTTGGAGGTTCCCATCGTGGCCACTCAGATACCCGTCCTCTTCCTCGACGACGTCGTGCTGCTGCCCGGCATGATCGTGCCCATCCCGCTCGACGAGGCCGCCCAGGCGGCGATCGACGCCGCCCAGACCTCGTCCGACGGTCAACTGCTGGCGGCTCCCAGGCTGGACGGCCACTACGGGTCGTTCGGCGTCGTCGCGACGGTGGAGAAGGTCGGCAAGATGCGCGGGGGCGCGACCGCCGCCGTGCTGCGGACGGGAGTCCGCGCCCGCATCGGCAGTGGGGTCACCGGCCCCGGCGCCGCGCTGTGGGTCGAGGCGGAGCCCATCGAGCAGCCGCCCGTGACCGAGCACGTCCGCGAACTGGCAAGCGAGTACAAGCGACTCGTCTCGTCGGTGCTGCAACGCAGCGAGGCCTGGCAGGTGATCGACTCGATCCACGCCATGGACGACCCCAGCGACCTGGCCGACACCGCCGGCTGGGCTCCCTACCTGTCCAACGATCGCAAGCGCGAGCTGCTGGAGACGCCCGACGTCGAGGCCAGGCTGAGGCTGCTCATCGAGTGGACCCGGGACTACCTCGCCGAGTCCGAGGTGACCGAGAAGATCGGTGAGGACGTCAGGGAGTCTGTCGAGAAGCGGAATCGCGAGTTCCTGCTGCGCGAGCAGCTGAAGGCCATCCGCCGCGAACTCGGCGAGGGCGAGCCCGACGGCAGCGACGACTACCGTGCCAGGGTCGAGGCGGCGGACCTGCCCGACCACGTGCGGGAGGCCGCGCTGCGCGAGGTCGACAAGCTCGAACGCTCCAGCGACCAGAACCCCGAGGCCGGCTGGATCAGGACCTGGCTCGACACCGTCCTGGAGCTGCCGTGGACGGTGAAGACCGACGACTCGACGGACCTCGAAGCCGCACGGGCCGTGCTCGACGCCGACCACCACGGCCTCGACGAGGTGAAGGAGCGCATCGTCGAGTACCTCGGCGTCCGCACCCGGCGCGCCCAGCGCGGCCTGGAGGTGATCGGCGGACGCGGTTCCGGTGCGGTCATCCTGCTGGCAGGGCCTCCCGGCGTGGGCAAGACCTCGCTGGGGGAGTCGGTCGCGAGGACGCTCGGCAGGAAGTTCGTCAGGGTCGCGCTCGGCGGCATCCGTGACGAGGCGGAGATCCGCGGTCACCGCCGTACCTATGTCGGCGCGCTCCCGGGCCGGATAGTCCGGGCCATCAAGGAGGCGGGCTCGATGAACCCCGTCGTCCTGCTCGACGAGGTCGACAAGGTGGGGGCCGACTACCGCGGCGACCCGGCCGCGGCGCTGCTGGAGGTCCTCGACCCCGCGCAGAACCACACGTTCAGGGACCACTACCTCGAACTCGACCTCGACCTCTCCGACGTGCTCTTCATCGCGACCGCCAACGTCCTGGAGACCATCCCGTCGGCGCTGTTCGACAGGATGGAGCTCATCTCCATCGACGGCTACACCGAGGACGACAAGGTCGCCATCGCCAGGGACTTCCTGGTGCCGCGACTGCTGGAGCGGGCGGCCGTCACCTCCGACGAGGTGATCATCACCGACGACGCGCTGCGGGAGATCGCCGCGAACTACACCAGGGAAGCCGGTGTGAGGTCGTTCGAGAGGCTGTTGGCGAAGGCGTTCAGGAAGGCGGCGCTCAAGGACCTGCCGGTGACGATCGACGTCGGTGAGCTCAAGCAGCTCATCGGTAGGCCGCGGTTCACCCCCGAGTCGGGGGAGCGGACGGCGGTCCCGGGGGTCGCGTCGGGCCTGGCCGTCACGGGCATGGGCGGCGACGTGCTCTACATCGAGGCGTCACTGCTGCCGGGCAACACCCCGGGCCTCACCATCACCGGCCAGTTGGGCGACGTGATGAAGGAGTCGGCGCAGATCGCGCTCTCCTACGTGCGGGCCCACGCGCTGGAGTTGGGGGTGTCTCCCGAACAGCTCGAACACCCGCTGCACCTCCACGTGCCGGCGGGCGCCGTCCCGAAGGACGGCCCCTCGGCGGGAGTCACCATGACGACCGCGCTGGTCTCGCTGCTCACGGGCAGGAATGTCAGGTCCGAGGTCGGCATGACCGGCGAGGTGTCGCTGACGGGCAGGGTGCTGCCCATCGGCGGGGTGAAGCAGAAGCTGCTGGCGGCCCAGCGCGCGGGCCTCACCGAGGTGTTCCTGCCGAGCCGCAACGAGCCCGATCTCGACGACGTTCCCGCCGACGTGCTGGAGGCGGTGAAGGTGCGCGTGGTCTCCGACGTCCGCGAGATCCTCGGTTCCGCGCTGGAGTCGACCCGGACGGCGGCGGCCGCCGCCTGAGCACTCCCGTCGCGGCACTCATGAGGTTGGTGGCGATCCCGTCGGGGTCGCCACCGATTCTCGTCTCGGCGGCCGTCAGCGGGTGACGGCGACCCGGCTCACGCCGTCGCGGGCAGGAGCTCGGCGAGCAACGCCTCGACCCGGCGCCTGATCTCGTCCCTGATGGGACGCACGTGGTCGAGGTCCTGGCCCGCAGGGTCGTCGAGCACCCAGTCCTCGTAACGCTTGCCCGGGTACCACGGGCAGGTGTCGCCGCAGCCCATCGTCACCACCACGTCGGCAGTCTTCACGGCGTCGGTGGTGAGGATCTTCGGCTGTTCGGCGGCGATGTCGATGCCTTCCTCGGCCATCGCCTGCACGGCGACGGGATTGATCAGGGACGCCGGCTCCGAGCCGGCGGACCTGACCTCGACCCGTCCGGCACCGAGCCGGTTGAGGTAGCCGGCCGCCATCTGCGACCGTCCCGCGTTGTGAATGCACACGAAGAGCACGACTGGCCTGTGACTCATTGATTTCCCATTTCTCGAGCCCCGATGTCGACGAGGAGTTGGCGGACCTTGAGTTCGACGGCGTCGGCTATCGACCTCACCTGTTCGAGCGGCAGTCCCTCGGGGTCCTGCAGGTCCCAGTCGAGATAGCGCTTGCCCGGGTACAGCGGGCAGGCGTCGCCGCAGCCCATGGTGACCACGACGTCGGCGGCGCCGAGGACATCGTCGGTCAGCGGCTTGGGGAACTCGGATCCCACGTCGATGCCGCGTTCGGTCATGACGTGTGCCACCACGGGGTTCACCTGCGCGCCCGGCAGGGAACCGGCCGAGCGGACGTGCACGCTGCCCTGGCCCAGCGTCCGGAGATAGCCGGCCGCCAGTTGTGAACGCCCGGCGTTGTGCGTGCAGAGCAGCAGCACCTCCGTGAGCGGCTTGGGCATTCTCCCCTCCGCCTGCGCGAGCGCCGTGAGCCTGTCCTCGGCGAAGCGAAGCGCCAGCACCGGGACGTGCGTCTTCACTGCCGCGGTCCGGTAGAGCGACTGGTAGGACTCCCTGACCGCACGTTCGATCGTCTCGACGGCGAAGACTCCCGCGAACCTGTAGGCGAGGTCTTCGGCCCCCCGGTGGAGGACCTGCTCGGCGGTGCCGAGGCCCAGTTCCGGCCTGGCCCTGCCGCGCGGGGAGGGTGCGGGTGCCGGTTGGGCGGCGGCGCCCTCGACCAGGTCCCGCAGGAGGGTGTTGACGCCGTCCAGCGCTCGTGGGTTCAGACGGTAGGAGACGGTCGTCCCCGCGCGGGACCTCACCACGAGCCCGGCCTCGAAGAGGGCTTTGAGGTGGTGGGAGATCGTGGGCTGGGAGACGGCGAAGGCGGTCCCGAGGTCGCCGGCGGTGGCGGGTTTCCCGGTCATCATCGCGAGGAGCCGCAGGCGTACCGGATCGGCGAGCGCCCGCAACGCGGGCACCAGGTCCTCGACCCTGCCGTCGACCTGAGCGGGACTGGAGATAGTCACACATCTATATTGACTCACATCGATACAGCACGCAAGGCCCCGCCGGATCGTGGAGCGAGGAGAGGCTCGAACGCGACAGCTCGCACCGCGTTCGTTGCAGAAACGTGATTAAGGACCGTGGGGGTGGGTAATCGACAGTCCGAACCTATCTGGAGAGGAATTGATCCATGGGAATCGACGACAAGGCCAAGCACGAAGCCGAAGATCTCGGCGGCAAGGTGAAGGAAGGCTGGGGCCGACTCACCGACGACGAGCAACTGGAAGCTGAAGGCAAGGTCGACCAGGCCAAGGCAGACGTCAAGAAGGCCAAGGATGCCGCGGTGGACAAGGTCGACGACACCACCGAACGGCTCCTCCCCTGACAGATGTTGACGCTTGACCGAAAGGAGTAAGTCATGGCTACCCTGCTATGGATTCTGGCCGCTGTACTCGTGGTGTCCGGCATCTTCGCGATTATCCAGAAGCAAATTCTCTGGGGAATCGTGCTGATCGTGGTCGGACTCCTCGTTGGTCCCGGTGGAGTCAGCATCTTCACCTGATTCGCACCTGACGTGGTGGCCCGCACGCCGTCTTCCGCGAGCGGGCCACTGCCATGTCGGCAACGCTGCGCGGGGTCCCCGCGCCCGGCCGCCGGCGAACGACGACACATCACTTCTCGAATTCCACGTATCACCGCTGTGACAGGACGGGGTTAGTATCCACACATGACGAAACGACGATCCTGAGATGACAGCGCCGGGGTCTGAAGGACTGCCAACACCTCTTAGCCCGCATGGCTTCGGCTGGTTGGATTGGGTTCGCCGACAAGGCGAGATGGGCGCACGCATCGCCGAGTACAGGTGGGCCGAGACTCCGCTGGGTGACCTCGCGGACTGGGACGAGCCGCTGCGCCAGGCTGTCGCGCTCATCGTGGGCTCCGCGATCCCGATGTCGGTCGTCTGGGGCCCGGACCTCACCCTTCTCTACAACGATGCGTGCCGCGAACTCTACGGTGCGGCGCGCTACGCGTCCTCTCTCGGCAAGCCGGCCGCGCAGGCCTGGCCGGGCCCGGACGCCGGGTTCGACGAACTCCGGGGTGTCGTCGACTCCGGCAGCCCCTTCCTGGCGCTCAACAAGGCGGTGTGGCTCGACCGGAACGAGCCCCGCGAACCTTCCTACCTGACCTTCGGGCATGCCCCGCTGCAGTCGGTGGCGGGGGAGACCGCGGGGGTGCTCACGGTCTTCCTCGAGAACGAGGAGTTGGCGACAGAACGCGAACGGGCAGCCCATGTCGCAGAACTCGGGGAGGCGAAGTCGGCCTTCTTCGCCGCGCTGAGCCACGAGTTCAGGACACCGCTCGCGCTGATCGCCGCGCCGCTGGAGCAGGCCCTCGACGAGCGCGCCACCCTGCCCAGGGACGTCGCCAAGGGACTCACTGTCGCGCGCGTCAACGTCGCCCGGCTCACCCGCATGGTCGACGCATTGCTGGACTTCAGCAGGCTCGAAGCCACGCGGGTCGTCCCGAACCTCTCCAGGCTCGACCTCGTCCGCTTCACGCGCGGGCTGGCCGCCAACTTCGCGCCCGCGATGGAACGCGCCGGCCTCGACTTCACCGCCGAGGTGGACGACGCCGTGGGCGAGGTGAGCGTCGACCAGGACATGTACGAGCGCATCGTGCTTAACCTGCTGTCGAACGCGCTGAAGTACACCCCCGCCGGGGCCGTGCGCTTCACCCTCACCGCGGACGGTCCCGCCCACTATCTCGTCGCGGTCACCGACACGGGCGTCGGCATCGCCCCCGACGACCAGGGGCGGGTCTTCGAGAGGTTCGAGCGGGTCACCGCCGCGCGCACGTCGAGGACCACCACCGGTGCCGGCATCGGGCTCGCCATGGTCAAGGAACTCACGGAGTTGCTGGGCGGGACAGTCGAACTGGAGTCCGCCCCTGACGTCGGCAGCACCTTCAGGGTCAGGCTGCCACGCGCCCCCGAGCGCCCGGACAGGCCGGGCCACTCCATCACCCCGAGGGGCGTCGACTCGTTCGTCGCCGAGATCGACCAGTGGCAACCGTCGGCAGAGCGCACGTCGCGCGGCGCCTCGCACGCGCACCGGCCGAAGCTCGTCCTCGTCGAGGACGCGCCCGACCTCACCGAGTACCTCGTCGACCTGCTCTCCGACACCTATGACGTCGTCGCGTTCCCCGACGCCGAAGGCGCGGTCGAGGCACTGCGCGACGGCGGCGCCGAACTGCTGCTGTCCGACATGCGGCTCCCCGGCATGGACGGCGTCGAGCTGACCGCGCTCGTCAGGGCCGACCCGGCGCTGCGTGACCTCCCGGTGCTGGTGCTGTCGTCCCAGGCCGACGGCGAGACCTCGGCGAGCGCGCTGCTCGCCGGCGCCGACGACTACGTGGTGAAGCCGTTCATCCCGCACGACCTGAGGGCCAGGCTCGCCGCCAAGCTCAACCAGGCGAAGGTGCGCTCGATGGACTCGGCCTGGCGACGGGCGGTCATCGCCACGCTCAGCGAGGCGGTCATGATCTTCGACTCCGAAGGGCTCGTGATCGAGGTCAACGACGCCTTCACCCAACTCTTCGGCTACGGGCTGGACGACGGGCCGCTGCGTCCGCCCTATCCGTGGTGGCCGACCCGCGAGGAGGATCCCGCCGCCTTCGAGGCCGTGCAGAAGATCTACGCGCAGGCCGAGCGGGGAGGCCCGGCGAGGGCCGAACTGATGATGTTCACCCGCGACAGGAAGCCGATCTGGGTGAACACGACCGGCGCGACGGTCAACAACCCCGAGACCGGCGCGAGCATCCACATCAGGACCGTGCGCGACGTGACCCGTGCGAGGGCCGCCCAGGAACGGCGCACCGCCGCGGCGCAGGTGAGCGCCGACTTCAGCTCGATCGACGATCTCGCGACCCTCATGGGCGTGGCGAGGCACGGGCTGGAACTCCTCTTCGACGGCGAGTGCACGATTCAGCTCACCCTCTCCGAAGGGTCGGTGTTGTTCTCACGCGGACGGGTGGTGGAAGCCGACGAGCTAGGGGAGCAGACACGCCGCGGGCTGGCGGGCAAGCCCAGCCCCGACACCGTGAGCCTGCGGCCCGGCATCCTGCTGGTCGCCTCGGCGAGCACGCAGTGCCGCGCCTGGGTGCAGTTCCCGAAGCCGCGCCGGATCGGGCCGGACGAGATGATCGTGGCCGACCTGCTCGCGCAGGCGCTCGCGCTGGCCGTCGACAGGCTGCTGAGCAGCAAGGAGGCCGCCGAACGGGAGGCAGGTCTCGTCCAGGCGCTCGCCAGTCACCGGCTCATAGGTCAGGCGGTGGGCATCCTCGTGGAGCGGCACAGGCTGCTGCCGGCCCAGGCTTTCGACAAGCTCAGGCGGGCCAGCCAGAATCGCAACCTGAAGGTGCGCGACCTGGCCGCCAGGGTCATCGAGACCGGGTCGGACCCCGAGAACGCATGAAAAGGACCCCTGTGGAGTCGCGGCTCCACAGGGGTCGTCTGCTCACCTGACGTCGTCAGGCGGGTCCGGGTGTTCCTCGGGAGTGCCGAGCCCGGGGGCGGGATCCGGCAGCGGGTCGGCGTCCGGATCGGGATCGGGATCGGAACTCAGGCGGGGAGGCACCTCGCCCTCGTCCGGCGTCCCTTCGTGGGTGAATCCTTCGTCGGAGTTCCCTGTCATGGCTCTCCTCTCGGGGCTGCGCGAGAAGCCCAGGCAGGCGGGGGGACGTCCTGCCTGGGCTGGCCTGGTGGGCTAGCTGCCGGTGTTGCCGACGTAGCGTCCAGGGTCGTCAACGAAAGCGTCGCGGCACCCCGTCGAGCAGAAGTAGTACGTCTGCCCGTCATGAGTGGCTGTCGCTCCCGCCTCGGCCTGGGAGAACTGCATCCCGCACACCGGACATTCGACTGTGTTATCCACGATTCGTCCTTCCGTCGCTCTTTCTCTCCCATTACCCCGGGCCCGAGCCTCAAAACCGGAAGGGCGGCGGGTCAGGCGTAGCGGGACGACCTGCGGTTCTTGCGCAGCACATCGAGCGGCGCGAGCAACCACAGCGCCGCGAAGCCGAGGAGGGTCACGATGCCCGCGACCAGGCCGACTGTGGTGCCCAGCAGGAAGCCGAGGATCAAGGCCATGACGAGCGCGACTGTCAACGCCATGCACGCCAGCCCGACCTTCGCCAGCGTGTCGGCCAACTCGACGAGGGTGTCCTTGACGTGCCTGCGGAACAGCAGCCTGTGGGCCATGACCGGGGCCACCAGCAGCGCCGTCGAGAGCGTGCTGAACAGCACGGCGAGCAGGTAGACCCAGAGCAGCGTCGGATCGAGGTCGGAGAAGCGGGACTGGAAGGGAAGGGTCAGCAGGAAACCGGAAAGGATCTGGATGCCCGTCTGGGTCACCCGCATCTCCTGCAGCAACTCGCTCCAGTTGCGGTCGAGCCGTTCGGCGGGAGTCTCGTTCCGCTCCCGCTGGGCCTCGACGCCTTCGACGCGGTCGTCCTCGTCCATGCCGCCTCCTCACCGTGGTGCCACATTCTTACCCCACGCGGGGGCGGACTGGCTCGGCTCGCGTGAGGGTATTGAATGCCTATGCCACGACTTCGACGGGTTTCTCCCGCAACTCCGGGATGGAGCCGGAGGCGTGCCGGACGCGGCTTCACCTACCTCGACCAGAACGGCAGGACGGTGCCGGCAGAGGAACGGGCGCGCATCGAGGCGTTGGTCATCCCGCCCGCCTGGCAGGACGTCTGGATCTGCCCCTATCCCAACGGCCATCTGCAGGCCACCGGCGTGGACGCCGCCGGGCGTCGCCAGTACCTGTACCACCCGATCTGGCGAGAGCGTCGTGACCGCGCGAAGTTCGAGCGCGTGGCCGAGGCCGCGCAACGGCTGCCGTCGGTCCGCCGCAGGGTGTCGCGCGACCTCGGCAAGGACGGCATGCCGCTGGAGCGGGCGGCGGCGCTCGCCGTGCGGCTGCTCGACCTCGGCTACTTCAGGGTGGGCAACGACGTCTACGCCGAGGCCAACGGTTCCTTCGGGCTGACCACGCTGCGCCGCAGCCACGTCAGGCAGGAACAGGACAAGCTGATGTTCAGGTTCCGGGGCAAGGCCGGCGTCGAGCACGAGATCGGCATCGCCGACCCCGACGTCATCGAGGCGGTCCAGACGCTGCGGCGCCGGCGCGGCGGGGGAAGGCTGCTCGCCTATCGCGCGGGGAACCGCTGGATGCACCTCACGTCGCGCCTGGTGAACTCCTACCTGGCCGACCTCTTCGGCGGCACCTTCACCGCTCGGGACTTCAGGACGTGGCACGCGACCGTGATAGCGGCCGAGGCGCTCGCGCTCAGCGACGAACCCGGCACCACGGCGGCCTCCCGGCGGCGAGCCGAACGCCACGCCGTCAACGAAGTCGCCTTCTACCTCGGCAACACCCCCGCGACGGCGCGGAACGCCTACATCGACCCGCGGGTGTTCGACGCCTACCAGGCCGGGATCACCATCGGCGACGCGGCGAGCGGGCGTTACAGGTCGTGGCGGCAACGGCGCACGGCGCTGGAGGGTGCGACCCTCGACCTGCTCAACAAGGCTCCCGAGCTGATGGCGGCTCCACAATGAGGACGCTCGTGCGGCGCGTCGCGACGGCAGTCGACCCGGACGCGGATAGAGCAGTGCCATGACCAACGACGATGCGACCCCGGGCGACCCGAACGTCCCCGAGTCCGACGCTGCAGGCGGCGCGACGAAGCGCTCCTGGTTCCTCAAGGTGGCCAACGGCCTCTCCCGGTTCGCAGGCAAGGCGACGACCTTCACCGTCGCGGTGGGGCTCGTGATCCTCTGGGCGGCGGTGGGCCCCGTCTTCGGCTTCAGCGACACCTGGCAGCTCGTCATCAACACGTCGACGACGATCATCACGTTCCTGATGGTGTTCCTGATCCAGAACACCCAGAACCGCGACACCGCCGCCATGCAGACCAAGCTCGACGAGCTCATCCGCGCCGTCGACGCCGCCAACAACGCGCTGCTTGACCTGGAGGAACTCGACGAGGCCGACATCGCCAAGATCAGGGAGCCCTACGAGGAACTGGCCAAGACCGCCAGGGAACAGGTCGGCCTGGGAGCGTCCCGGCAGCAGGTGGACGAGGACGGCGGACGTCCCACCGAACTGCCACGCGGCAGGGACTCGGTCGTGGCGGCGCGGCAACGGTTCCGCGCCCGGGGAGGCAACACCCGAGGAAGGTGAGGCGCTGCCACGCCTGCCGGGTGAGCGGCCGTGCGGCGTCAGCCCGCGTTGTCCTCGTCGGGGGCGTTGACGGGCTTCGACTCCGGTGACCCCTTCTGGCGCAGGAAGACGGTGAAGATCGCCATCGAGCCGACAGCCAGCAACTCCGACTGCCAGTTCTGCAGGGTGCGCGACCAGAAGTCGGGGTGGACCAGGTACTGGCCGAGCGACAGCGGGTCGAGCAGGTCGCGCAGCCGTTCCTCGTTGAGCGCCACGTTGCCCGTGACGGCCTGGGCAGCCCACGACCCGAAGAAGATCACCGCCATGGTGACGGTGAGCGAGATGGGGGACCTCCGCAGGCCGAAGACCGGCGTCTCGTACTGCTTGTCGCCGCCCGCCTCTTCGGGGGGCGACTCCAGGCCCTCCTCGCCGGGCGCCTTGGTCTCCGACGAGCCGCGCTGGACCAGCCAGACAGTCAGCAGGATGAAGAGCGTGAACTGCAGGTACTCCGACTGCCAGTTCTCGGCGACGTCCACGGCGAACGAGGACGACGTGAGGTAACGCCCGAGCGTGATCTCCGCCAGCCCGGCGGTCTTCGCCTGCTCGTTGTAGGCGGCAAGGCCCGCGACGGCCTGCCCGGCGAGGGCGGCCAGCAGCATGAGCGTCACCACCAGCGTGAGGGAGTTCTCCCGCAGTTGCTTGCCGAACTCCTTCATCGTCCCGCCAATCCGATCCAGACCGCCGCGACCAGGACGGCCGCGATGAACACCAGGTAGCCGACGAACAGCCCTCTCGCCAGTCTCATGACTCCACCTCGCACTGGTAGGGGACGGCGGGATCGGGGTCGTCCCGTTCACAGCCGGCGGCGGTGACGAGCCAGCCCTGGGGGAAGCGGGCGAGGAACACCACCTGGCCGGCGAGCCTCACCTGGGCGCTCTCGCCCGCCACGGTGACCCCCTCGACCTGCGTCCCCGTCGGCAGCCCCAGGGCGGTGAGCGCCTCCTGGCAGCCCTTGCCGCTGGTCTGTTCGAGCTTGTCCACGGTGTCGGGCGCCAGCAGGTCACAGGCCTGGGCGGGGGGCGCGCCGGCGAACGCCGCGGCGGCGGCGCCCGCCTCCTGGTCTGCAACACCCGAACACCCCGTCAACGCCAGCGCGCAGACAGCAATCACGACAGCGCCTCGCAACGCCGCTCCTCTCGTTCTTCTCAACTCTTCAGGCCGCTCGTGGCGATGCCTTCGATGAAGGCGCGCTGCCCGAT